>JBFMDV010000024.1 GCA_040753875.1 Candidatus Zixiibacteriota bacterium
ATTCTCTTCCGGGAAATGCCGTCGAATCTTCTCCCATTGGGCATCGCTTAACGTGATCGCCATGACGAAATATCGCCACGCTCTTCACGATGACAAATCAAAAACTGATTTTGAGATAGGTTCTAGTCTTTGCCAGACTGCCGCTCAAACCTCCGGATCATCATGGCCGACCCGGGACGAAAACCGAGCTTTTCATAACCGGCCTGATGCTTTCGGTCGCACACCAGATCGACCATGTAGAACTCCCCGAGAAGGGACAGCATTCGTTGGACCAACTCCCGTCCTATTCCCATGTTCCGGTACCGAGGCAGGACTTCGAGCAGCGGAATATACGCGCTCAGGATGCCGTCGCTGACGGCAGTGATGTAGCCGACAACCTGATCTGTGGCGGCATCCAGGGCCAGCACCACCCGGTAGCTTGCCCTGAGGAGGCGCAAATGCGTCTCGGGCGAAGGCTTCTTCGGCCAACGCTCGAAGAAACCACGGAGTTGGTCGGCGCCGATGTCATCGGCCGAAACGAGATATGTTATCGGGACCCCATTTGCGGAGTCTTGCCGTCGTGATACCGTACCGTCAGCTCCTTGAGCAGGCCGTCCAGATGGTACACCCGGTCAATGATATAGAGCATGTACCGCATATCCACCGCGATCGCCCGTTTCATTGACGGATCGTACAAGTAGTCGCCGCCGACCCCTTCGTAGTTGGTGTCAAAGTCGAGCCCGACCAGTTCCCCTCTCCCGTTCAGGAGCGGGCTGCCCGAATTTCCATTGGTGCCATCATTCGTCGATATGAAATTAACCGGCACATCCCCAATATGCGCATCGAAGTAAGGGCCGTGCTCCCCTGCATAATAAGTCTGCTTGAGTTCCGACGGCACCACGAACGGGTCCTGGCCGGTTTCCTTCTCCATGATCCCCTTAACCGTTGTCGCATAGCTGTACTGAACGGCGTCACCGGGTGAATACCCCTTCACTTCGCCGAAATTGATTCGGGTGGTACCGTTGGCATCCGGGTACAGTGCATCCTTTCGCCACGCTTCATACGCCTCCACCAGGAGAGGTTTGAGCCGTTTCTCAGCTCCGTCAAACGCTTTGCTCCGCTCAAGCTGGGCATCGGATTCCGGCTTCAGGACGATGGCGAGATCGATAAACGGATCGTGCAGTTTTTCCAATTCGCCCCGGGTCATGCGGAACATGGCCATGCGCGCATCCCGATCCCCGACTTTGGTATTCGCATACATACTGTCGAGACTGGCACTGATTTCCGAGTCGCTCTTCGCCGCAAACATGTTGTCGATGGCAGAAATACGCTTATCGGACGGAAGCTCCAGTGCCCGCTTGATTGCGTACTTGAATGTCTCCTTGTCCACCCTAGGAACCAGGTTGATCTGAGCCCGTTCGAGCCAACCGCGAGTCTCGGAAGTGTCCCGATTCTGGTACCCCGGCTGCCGCTCCATGTCGGGCTTCTCCCGCTCTACCGCCAGTTTGTACAGATAGCCGGCCATCGAAAAAAGGTCGCCGCTCGATTTGAGCGTCCCAAGGGCATAGTCTTTGGCCCATAGCTTTCGTTGTTCCTCGAACAGGCTGTCCAGCCCCGGCAGCGTACCGGCATATTTGGCCTGCAGGGATGCATCGCGCGACAAAAACGCCAGCAACGAATCTTCCTGCGACCGTTTCCTGGCCAGGGCATGGGTGTGCGCATAGCCCGACAGCATGCCCTGAAACTTCTTCAGATAATTGCTGATGCCGCTGATCTTCGCTTCGAGCCTGAGCGCCAGGGCGGAATCGGACTGACCAGCCTTGTGGAGAATATCTATCCGATCCTGCATCGACTGGACCGCTTTTGGCAGGTATTCTTCCAAACGGAACTTGAAACTCGAGTAACTCTCATACCGATCGGTATGGCCGGGATTGCCGATTATGAACGTCAAATCCCCTTCCTTGACTCCGTCGCCGTCAATAGGCAGGAAGACTTTCGGATGAAACGGTATATTCTCCGACGCGAAATCCGCCGGGCGGCCATCAGGACCACTATAGGCCCTCAGAAATGAGAAATCCCCAACGTGCCGCGGCCACATCCAGTTGTCGATATCGCCGCCGAAATTCCCAATCGCGTCGGGAGGCACATACACGATACGAACGTCGCGGATATCCAGGAAAGTGTAGAGAACATACTGTCTGCCGCCGAACATCTCGGCCACCTCACACTGCGTCTCGCCGGGCTTCTCCTTCTCCTTGATGATCTGCTTCGTTGCCTTCTCGACCGCTTTGTGCCGGTCGACATCACTCATTGTTGCCTTGAGTCCCTTGACCACTCGCTTGGTGACATCTTCCACGCCGATGAGGACACGGGCGTGATACCCGGACGCCGGGATCTCCTTGTCATGGGTCGGCGCATAGAAACCGTCGCGAAGATAGTTGTGCTCCACCGTGCTGTGCCGCTGGATCGCTCCGAACGCCACGTGGTGATTGGTAATGATCAGGCCATCGGATGAGACAAACGAACCGGTGGAACCGGCATCGACAACAGCCGCTGCCACGCCGCCCCCTTTGCCGTCGAAGATCTGTTCCTGGGTGAGCTCCAGACCGCGCGCCCGAAGGCTATCCCACGGCAGTTTGTGCAGGTCGTACAACGGCCACATCCCTTCATCGGCCAGCACCGATGCAGCCACAAAGCCAAATGAAATGATAATGACACGGAATGACGTCAGGCGAGCAAACATGCGAGAACTCCTTGGCATTCGTTTGTCCTAATTAGGGCAAACGGGTCCATGCATGCAAGGGATATTCTCGATGAATGTTGTCCCGATATGCGCGAAAACGGCTGCTCAGCTTCGCCTGCTGCCGGCAAGCACCCGCGATGGCAGCAGGATAATCGCCCGCAGCAACTCAAAGAGACCTTCGAAAGCGATGCCAACCAGTCGGAACGGCAAGAGTAAGAGCCAGACAATCGGATAAACCACCAGCGCCAAGAGCGCCAGTGGCCAGCAAAGGAACAGCAGTACACACCACAACAAGAATATCAACATACTACCTCTGTATACGCTGCTCTGAGCCACTCGTTGCGTTATTCCTTCGCGTCCAAACCCGCTGCGCAGCCACCGGTTTTTTCCCCTCTCTTGACTCAAATCAAGGACTTCGTAAGTCCAGGAACCGATACTGAGAGCGTAATGACCACATTGATAAGGAGGTTTTCATGAGCCCATATATGCGACGGTTTATCTATGCCTCGCTCTTCTACCTTGCGACGGCCACGCTGTTCGGCATACTGAACGGCACCACGAGCATCGGTTATTTCGGGCAGTTCGCCCACACACACTTCAATTTGCTCGGCTTTATGTCCATGATGGTGTTCGGGATCGGCTATTTCATCCTGTCGAGATTCAACGGCACCGATCTGCGCTTTCCTTCCTGGGTTGGTACCCATTTCTGGATCGGCAATGCCAGTTTGCTCGGCATGGTACTGTTTCGTGGACTCGCGGTTGAGACCGGCTCAGAACTGTTCCAAGGCATGTTCATCCTCTCGGCTGCGTTGCAGGCGATCTCGGTGTTCATGTTCGTGATCAACATCTGGCTCAGCCTCGCCCCACGCCAACAGACGTCAACCGTGGCCGATCAGGCAAGTCCGACCCGTGTCGAGTTGCCGACAGGCAGACCTGTCCCGGTCACTATGCCGACTCACATCTCTTCCATCACCATCACGTCGAGTACACCGGTTGCGGACCTGATCGACTGGATGCCCTCGGCAAAAGATATCCTGATTGGCGCCGGGCTGACGTCGCTGGCGCTGCCGGGACATCTGGACAAAGTCCGCGCGATGGGAGTGACGCTTGGCATGGCCTGTCGCAATCACGGAATCGATTTTGAGATATTGAAAGCGGACCTCGAGGCCGGGCAGGAGAACTTGGCTTCGTCAGGTTCAACGGGCAAGCCGACCCGGCCCGAGGTTTCCGGTGAAACCATGATCGGTGATGTGCTGCAGAAGTTCCCCCGGGCTCGCACCCTTTTCCAGCAGTACTTTGGCGATGGCTGCTTCGATTGCCCCGGTCAGGCATATGAATCAGTCGAGATGGCTTGCCGAATGCACGGCGTGGAGCCACAGAAGTTCTTACGGGAACTCAATCAACTGGTGGCTTGATCGCGGTCGGCCAGCTTCTGCTGAAGCTCTTCCACTGCCTTCACCAGCTCGTTCAGCCGGGCCTCCAGTTTACGGAGGTCCTGTTCGCGTGCCGGTTTCAACTCCTGCGCAACTTCGGATACGCGCTGGCCCGCCTTCCCGGCTTCTTCTTTGACCTTGGCGCCGAACGCCGAGGCCGATTTCTCCGCCTTGTCGAGCAATTCGAGGATCGCTTCTTTTCGCTTGGACTTGTCCAATTCGCCTCGCTTGATAAGGTCGTCGATTACTTGTTCCGCCTTCTGGCGCGTGATCTCTATGGCGCCGATCGACGCCAGCACCGTTTTCTTAAGAACGCCCATGGTCGACTCCCGGTTAGTTCACCAAAAGTGAATACACCCTATTCTACGCAATTTCGGCTGTCGGGGATAGGCTAAAATGAAGTCCGGCGAGGCGTTTAGTGGCGCGAGGTGGACATCACCACGATATTGACGATCTCAAGCAGCCGCTCACAGGAGAACGGCTTCTTGATGAACATATCCCCGCCCACTTTGAACGAGCGCCCCATGTCATCGTTACGATCTTTGCCGGTCAGAAAAATGATCGGTACGTTGGCCAATGTCGGTTCCTGCTTCATGTCCTGGCAGATCTGGTAACCATCAACATCCGGCATCATGATATCCAGGATGACCACTTCGGGTTTGAACTGCTTGGCCTTGGCAACTGCGCTGCGTGGACTGTTCTCCACCGTTACCGTATAACCGGCTTCGGTCAGAAACGTCTCGACTATATCCGTGATCTCGGGTTCATCGTCGATCACCAACACTCTGGCGGTCTGGATCTTGATCTTGTATGACATATGCAGATTCCTGGCCCTAACGGTTAACCGAAGCATCCTGCTTTAGTTTTTGTATCGGCTGATACACGACGAAGGTTGAGCCGCAAAATGCCGCCAACCTCTTGGAGAAGCCACTCTTAGCCCGACCATGAGTTCCGGTCGCGTCAACCGGCGATTCGACGCAACTCATTCTCCCCTTTTTGGTTGCCATTGCCCGTACGACCGGCTATCCTGAGCCCGTGAGCACTGAAAAACACGAAATCAAGGTGATCGCCCGCAATCGCAAGGCACGCCACGATTATGCTATCGAAGAAACCATCGAAGCCGGCATTGAGTTGAGGGGCTCGGAGGTGAAGTCGATCCGCGAGGGGAAGATCAACCTGTCCGACTCATACGCTGTAGTCGATAACGGGCAGGTGATCCTGCGGAATCTGCATATCAGTCCTTATAAGATGGCGTCTCGCGAACAACCGGACCCGCTCCGACCGAGACGGCTGCTCTTGCATCGCAAGGAAATTCGCAAGCTGTTCGCCAAGACGGAACAGAAAGGGATGACGCTTGTGCCCCTGACCGTCTATTTCAAGGGAAAGCACGCCAAAATCGAACTCGGCATCGGGGTAGGACGTAAGAAGTACGACAAGCGGCAGGTGATTGCCGAAGCTGAAGCCAAACAAAGGATCAGCCGCGCAACCCGCAAAGACCTCGATTGAGCATGTCAAAGAATTTCGCTAACGTCAGAATCCTGACCCTTGTCATGGTGGCTGTTGCCACCGCTTTCATTCAGCACGCAGAAGCCAAAGTGCGCCTGCAGGTCTCCGGAACGGTCGAGCAGATCGATTCGTACGATGACAACGGCATCACCTATGTGTCGCTGTCGCAACTGGCGGATGAACTCGAAGGTACGCTGGAATGGGTGATGCTCGGCCACCAGGTGAGCTATACGGTGAACGGCACCCGATTCATATTTCTGATTGGGTCCCCCTTCTTCCGCGCGAACGATTCGGTCTTCAACATGACCTACCCGGCACTGTATCGCGACGGCCAGTTATTCGTATCACCGTTGACATTCACTTTGTTTCTGGACCGCGTCCTGCCCGAAAAGATCACCTGGAACAACGATGATCAGACTTTGCGTGTCGATTCCGAGTACTTCAACGTCACCGATCTCTCGATCCAGGCGAAATCCAACGGCCTCCTGATCGAGTTGTTTCTGTCCGAGGCGATGCCGTACGATGTTTTCGTCACCGAGGGAAACTGGGTGAACATCTCCATCCGGGATGCTTCCCTGAACATAGCCAGGATCGAATCGCGGAAAGATGACCGGTATCTGATCGCCGTCAGAGCGCACCAGGAAACGGGGGTCGGCCAGGTGTCGCTGCAATTGCGAAGAGCGGTCAAGGGATGGCACCACAAGCTGGTGAACGACCCGCCGCGCATACAGATTTCCATCCCCGATGTCGCTTTCACCGCTGACTCGATCGTCACCCCGCCAAAACTCGGCCCCGATAACAAGATCGATGTTATTGTGATCGACCCCGGTCACGGCGGTCAGGACTATGGCGCGATTGGACCGAAAGGCACGCGGGAGAAAGACGTCACGCTGGCTATCGCCCGACACCTGTCCGATCTGATCCGGAAGGATAAGGTCTTCAAGGTAGTGATGACTCGCAACAGCGACAAGACGCTCACGTTGCAGGAACGGGCGGACATCGCCAACAGCGCCGGCTGTGACCTGTTTCTGTCCATCCACGCCAACGCTTCGCCGCAGAAAAACGCCCGCGGCTGGAACGTGTTTTTTCTGGCGCCGGCCCGAAACGATTCGGCCAGAGCCGTCGAGCAACTCGAAAACAGCTACTTCCTCCGGGATGCCACCGCTGCGAAGAACGACGATGACAATCCCGACGGCCCGTCCCCCGACAACCCGATCGTCAACATTCTCAATGAGATGATCATGACCGAGTTCCAGGCGGAGTCGAACGACCTGGCCCTGATGATCGACAAGGAGTTCCGTAAAGAACTGGAAACACCGTCGCGGGGCGTTGACCAGGCCGGGTTTTTCGTTCTGAACAACGTGTTTACTCCTTCCGTGCTGATCGAGACCGCGTTCATCTCCAACGCTGGAGAAGAACGGTTATTGAAACAGTCTGATTTCCAGAAACAGGTCGCCGGAGCCGTCTATGCGGCGGTGAAGCGTTTCAAGGCTAAGTATGAAAGCAAATAGAAGGGGACAAGATACATGGATGCACCCGTAGGCGTATTCGACTCCGGTGTCGGCGGACTAACCGTCGCCAAAGAGCTGTTCAAACTCCTGCCACAGGAGGATGTGGTCTATTTCGGCGATGTCGGTCGCTCGCCATACGGAGGCCGCTCAAAGGAGATTATCACCACGTTCACGCATCAGGACGTGGCGTTCCTGATGGAACACCGGGTCAAGTATATCGTCTGTGCGTGCAACACGGCGTCGTCGGTGGCACTCGATGATGTCAGCAAAAACTACCCGGTCAAAATGATTGGTGTTATCGAACCCGGGGCGAAGGCTGCAATGGAACGGACCAAAACCGGGCGAATTGGCGTGATCGGCACAGTTGCGACAGTTACCTCCAACGCCTATGCGCGGACTATCCATGACCTGGACGCTAAGGTGAAAGTGTTCTCATTGGCCTGTCCCCTCTTTGTACCACTGGCTGAGGAAGGGTATATCAACAAAGAGGCAACATACATGATCGCACGCGATTATCTGAAAACGATGAAGGATGTCGATGTTGACACCCTGATTCTGGGCTGCACGCACTACCCGCTGCTCAAACATGTCATCGCTGATGTCATGGGGGACAAAGTCCACCTTATCGATAGCGGTGAGGAGACCGCGAAAGTTGCATACCGGCAATTGGTCGAAGAGCAACTTCTAAGCTCCCGCAATTCCCAGCGTCCCGGTCTGGTCGGCGAACACAAGTTTTTTGTCAGCGATGTCCCGGAGAAATTCTCCCAGGTCGCCACGCGTTTCCTCGGGGAGTTGGTGGATAATATTACCAGAGTGGACATAAGCAGGTATTGATTCTGCCCATGCAGCTCGTCCTCGCCACCAATAACAAAGACAAAATCACGGAGATCAAACATCTGCTCGATGATCTTCCGGTTACGATCCTGACCGCTGACGACTTTCTCGAGTTCCCCGACCCCGAAGAAACCGGCGCTACGCTCGAAGAAAACGCCATTCTCAAAGCACGCGCCACTGCCGAATTCACGGATCTGCCGGCTTTAGCCGATGACAGCGGGCTCGAAGTCGACGCGCTCGACGGCGCTCCGGGCGTATTCTCATCACGCTATGCCGGTGACAATGTCACCTATCGCGATAATTATCTAAAGCTTCTCGATACCCTAAAGGGTGTCCCAACACAAAGGCGAACGGCACGATTCCGCTGCATCATTGCGATCGTTTGGGAAGACATGACTATTGAGACCGTGGAAGGGGTAGCCGAGGGGTTGATCGCCGAGAATGTTGTCGGGGACAAGGGGTTCGGCTACGATCCGGTCTTTTTCTACCCACCGCTCAATAAACGTTTTTCCGAGATGTCGCTTGATGAAAAGAATCTCGTGAGCCACCGCGGGAAGGCGCTTCAGGAAGCACGAACCGTTATCATTAACCGACTCAACGCCCGCCGCTGAAGGCGTGGAGGTCGGCCCGCGCTTCGCGCAGCAGGTGAGGGTTCGACTGTGTGTCGGGCGTCCCCGCCCGACACCCGTCAATCAATTTCGCTATAGTTTCGCTGCTGATTCCTGCACGGAGCTATATTTCGTAGAAACTGGTTGTCTCTGCAGCCGTCCCGCCATGGAGGGAACGGTCATCTGGCAACCACTGCCGAAAAACCTCTCGGGTGTCTCCGATCAGGTTAGAGTGCCCCGCCGCAGCCCTGAGCGCCGCTCAGGTATTGTCCTTCGCGTTGGCGAAGAACCGTCGCGGGCTCCGCTCGCAGGGCTCGTCCGCCGATGAGGGCGGATGATCCCGCCTGACATGCCCGGGTGACTCGCGCCACTCAACACGACTGGTGAATCGGTTCGGACCGATCGTGGCATCGACCGTAAGGGATGCCCGGCGAGAGGACGCCGTAAAACACTCCTCATTTGACCGCCGGCTGCAGAGACATAGAAATTCGGAATCGCACCATATGACGGGAGTCATTGCGAGGCGCTTCGCCGAGGCAATCTCGGAGCGTGTCCCCCACCGCTCGCGGCGGGACCGTTGCACGTTACTATCGCACAGCAAGCCTTCGACTCCGCTCAGGCCGATGGCTGTGCGGCACCCTGAAAACCCCTTCTCCCCTTTGGGGAGAAGGTGGCCCCGAGCGCAGCCGAGGGGCACCGGACTACCACGCCACATTCCTCAAACTTAACTTTCCCAAATCCAGATCAAACATACAAGGGGCTGCGATGCCAACAACGCTGAAAGCCTGCGGCGGAATCATTCCTCTTGTGTCACGTCCTGGCCTCTGCCGACAGGCAGACGATCTGACCTCACACCTTTCAACGCAACGGTGGCTACCTCGATTCCTGCAGCGACGCCGTCTCCTCGTCCGTATACCCCAGCGCTTTGAAATCGAGCACGCCATTAGAGTTATGGCAATTTGTGCAGGTCAAGGCGCCATCTTTGCGAATGGCGTGACTGATCTCGAGCAACGCATCCTGTGGAATCCAGCGCGGCTCGACTTTCTTCACCTGCACGGCATCGACGTACGCTCCGCCGTTCCAACCATCCACTTCCATAAACTGCATGAACTTGTCCATCAGGTACCATTTGAACATCCACCCGTACATCATGGCCATCATCGGCTTCTCCAGTTCCTTTGCGGCCGCTTTGTCAGGATCACCGGTGGTGAAATAGGTTGGTAGATTGTACGGCACATACATGCCGCCGAACGGTCCCATGTTTTGCAGGTCGATATGCTGACGCCCGTTGAACAACTTCATCGCGTATATTTTCGACGGTCTCCCCTGCTTCGCAATAGGGCGCATTGTCTTCTCATACCAGGCCGCGTAGTCGAACTGCGCGTACTCCGGCCACACATGCATGGGATTGTAAAACCGATACAAGTTCTTGCCATTGGGATTATCCCCTATTGCGTTCCCCAGAAACGTAGCATCGCCGTTCCACCACACGTAAACGATCCCCTTGCCCGGCGCAGTTTCTTTCAGGGTATCGTCATAGATGTAAATGCCCGGATGCTCTTCAAAGACCGGCCTGGCAAAATCCCGGTAAGTGGCGTTGTCCGGATGCAGCGATGGTATATGGCAGGTCTGACAGGCGATCCGTTCGATATGACTATTCAGGTAATCCGCCATCTCGACATTGGTCTTGTGAGGCGTGACTCCGTGGCAGTTTTCACAGGCCACCTCGGTTGCCGGCAGATCGTTGGCCATCATTGTCGTGGTATGAGTCCCTTTGGCAATGTAGTGCCCTTCTGTAGTATGGCACTCTATGCAGGAAACGCCGGCCGCCGCGTGCACGTCCCATGACGGCGAAAACGGCGTCCCGCGCTTGCTTCCCGGATGTTGAATGCGGGGCCGCTCATGGCCGAGTTGCCGGAAGCTCTGCATGTAACTTGGATCGAGCGAATCGATATAGATGTCGCCACCCAGATTGTGTTGATGGCAGCGCAGACAGGCCTGCGAGACCGGTTTCGTCACGCTCATGGCCGCGAGCATCGACCTGTCCTGCTCCCACCGCATCAGTCCGTTTGGATCTTTGACAGTCTGCTTTTTGTTCATGTCGTACGCGACGGCGTGACAAATGAGGCAGTCGATCGCTTCTTCTTCTTCTGTGAGCGTCCGGTAGCCGGGCATGATCTCACCAAGCGGCGTTTGGTACTGACCGCCAATATGACACTGACCGCACCCCTCGGAGAGGGTATCCCCATTCGGGAGAATCACCTGCTCAGCCCATGCAGTCATAGCGAACGATCCGGGTTTCGGGCACGGGCGGTCGATCTTCCCCATGGGAAAATTGTCGGCCTTGACACCGTTGAAGCCGTACACGTTTGGGTGTTCGTTGCTGAAGAACCGGTAATGCACCGAACTGGTCAGATTGGCCATCAATTCGACTTTCTTTGGCTGTCCCGTTACTGCATCCTTGACCGTAATTTGTTCGTGGCAGGCGAGGCAGGTTTTTGGGCCGTCATACGCCAGAATGCCCGCCTTCGTGAACCGTTCGATATGCTTGAACTCCCCCCTGAATTCTGTATTCAGTTTGGCGGCCAACGTCTCGAACTGATCCGGTGTAACTTTTTCAACTGCAAAAGTGATCTTGCCGGGGCGGCTATCGGAAGGCATCATCCAATTGATGAGATTCGACCAGTATCCGTATATCAACAAGGCACTTATGACTACGAGAGCCGGCACCAGCAACAACTTGCTTTTCATATCGACCTCACGATACAGGTTTCGACATCATTTCGTTCACAGTGTTAGACTGGCCAATCTACAATTTGATTCCGGATATTGTGAAATAAATCACACAAAAGCCGGCTCTTTGGCTGGTCGGCTGGCAACTTCCCCTCCCGCTAACAGTACTGGATTTGAGTAGCATAGGCACCGACAGCGCTGACCGTGGTTGCCCGAACGGGTTGTGCTGTGAGCACGCACCTAATTGAGGAAATTCCAGACAAATCCCCAGGACTGAAATCGCGCGGCGTCCGTGAAATACTCCCGCGATTCGACCGCCGTCTGAAACAAATTCTGGAAGATGTAGTGAAACCGAAAACGCCCCATCGTGAACGACAGCTTGCCGTTGACCACCACGCGGTCACCAAGTCCGGTCTTGACATACCCGTCGTATGGGCCGACGTACATGAGCTCTCCGTAGCCGAACAGGTCCAGGAGCTTTCGCTTCCAGGGCAGATGAATCTCCAGCCCGGAGAATGCCTGATACTCCGGCGTGTAGGCTGGTGCCGGAACCTCGGCATAGCTGACATAATGATAGCTTCCGCCCGCGCTGAAACGGATCAGATCAGCGAGGTGAACTTTCTGAAGGCCGCTGACCGTGACAAAGTCCACATCGCCATTGTACGGCGTGAACAAGCGCACAAGGTTGTTTTGCACATTTGCCGGTCGGTTATCCCAATCAATACCGTCGAACAGTTTACCGCCGGTAACGGACACGCGGAACGACTGATCAGCAGGTCCGATCTCAGCCGTGATCGAACCAACCAGTTGTCGCTCGGGGTCTAACGCTGCGTTCCCCGAATCGGCATAGTTGTAGGCGCCGGCACTGTAAATGTATCCGAGCCTGAGCGGCGAATGTAATTCGTGCAGCGATGGTTCTCGCTCGTTGTAGCCAAGCGAAGCCACCAGCAGCAAACGCTCCGTCTCTCGTAACCAAACTGCCGTGGCCGTCGGCAACAACCTGATAGCTTCAACATATTTCTGACCGAGCACAATCGCCCATCGCGAACGCCCATCGAGGTGTGCCAATCGCGCCGTCGCCGTCCCGGACCACCGCCCGTATGTACTGTGGCCATTGTCATATTCAAGGTGGGACGCGTCAATTTCGAGTTGACCAAGTGTCGTCCCGCGAATCCAGGTCCGGGTGGCAAACATCCCATGCCCCGTTTGATTGAATTGGCCATTGTAGACAACGCTCAGCCCTGTCCCCTGGCGAAGATGTCGATAACCGATCTCAGATACGGCGGTAGCCGAAGAGTTGGAGCGCTGATACGCAAGGTCTACTGAACGATCGAAACGGTGACGCGCTATATATTGGTAGCCGCTGTCCGGCCAGATAGGAAGACTGCCGCGCCGATCATACAGGTGACCAGCCACGCGCATGCTTGATCTGGCGCCAAGCGGCAACAGGAAATTGCCATCGTAATTATATGACTTGTCGTTGCCGGCGTAGACTATGCCTGTTCCCTGCCGATATGCTACCGACATGTCTATTCGCTTGCCGGAACCGAACCACTTGGAGTACCGCCCGCGAGCATTGGACAGGCCGTCCCGGCCCTTGTCCACTAGGAAGGCGCTGTGAGTATTGTTGTCCGCCCTGGGCTGTGGCCGAGTGATCATTGTCGCTATCGGTTGAGCGTCTCCGAACAGGTTCCCGAGGCCGCCCAGTACGAAATACACCTCATCATCAAGGGTCATGGGCAGGTCGTTGAAATCGATGAGGCCATCCGGTTCAACAACATGTTCAAACGGGTGTATGGCCGTGCCGTTCGACAGCACTGACATGCGACTGCCGCTGAGACCGAACGGCTGGACGGTCTCGCGGAGAGGAGCCGGCTGACGGTTGAACACAACCATAGCAGGATCGAACCGGGCGTAGTCACCTGCGTTATACCGGTACGAGCGCTCAATCTGATCTCGGCAATTCAGCCGTGAGGTGGCGAAATACACGATTGCGGAATCGAAAAAAGATAACGGGACCGGTCGCGGAGTCTCCTGGGCTTTCAGACTACGGTAGCGTTCTTCGAAGCGAAGCTGAGCCTTTTGTGCCTCAGATAATGTATCTACTACCTGCGCTGAATCGACCGGCGGCAGCGTATCAGGCCCAACGACCCTGGCGGAATCACCAGTCTGCGCGACCCCAGGCGTGGCCAGCGCGAGCAACGACAAGAGAATGAGCAGGCGCGCGTTCATAATCGGGCATGTTCTCGAAGATATAAGAACCGCGTAACCCCGAAAAGCAACGGAAAAATCAACAGGTTGAATCCGAGTGACACCAGCGTCCACAGCATACTGACAACAAACCGGGGCCAAAACGGCTGGTAAATCCAGGCGTCCACGACGTTCACAGGCAGATAGTACGCGAGGGTGCAGATGATGGCCGCCAGAACCAACCACGGCAGGAGTCGTAAATTGCTCATCGCACGCCAGTCTGCTTTGGCAGCGATAAACCCCACGGGACCCGATGCGGCCGCACCGACCACCTGCGCTACCATTACTGGCAGGCCGGCCGGTCCATATGGATTGAGCGTTGTCCAGAGCGCCATGCCTATCGCGCCCACCAATGCGCCGGCAACCGCTCCCCAGACAAAACCAGCCGTGAACACGATGAAGAATATCAGGTTGATATTGGGCAGATAGGAGGTGCTCCAGGACAAGACGTATATCAACGCCGAGAAGAGCGCCACGCGGGCTATCATCCTCGGCGCTACGCTCATCGGATCACAGCCACCTTGGTCTTCTCTTCGGCGAGCAACTCCCCGCCACCGTTGTTCCAGTCCTTGCAATACAGCCGCGCCACTCCCACATACACACCGGAAGCCACATTCGATCCTGAACTGTTCTTCAAGTCCCAGTCAACCAGATAGACATATTGGTCTCTCGGGTCACGATCAGCCACGTTGGCCGTGTCCGCAATTGTCGCCACATACTCTCCAGCGACATTGAACAAGTCAACAGTCATATAGAGACGATCGAGCGAGCAAACGGGCAAACCAGTGGAATCGGAGGGAATTTGGAAACGGAACCGAAGCGGCTGGCTATTCATGCTCGAAACAACCGCCGGATTCGGATAGGCATCAAGAACGGAGGGTACCGTGCCAAAAGCAGGTTCAGACTGCCCGTCGACATCCCAGGCCATTCGGCGGGTCAGATCCTGTGCATAGCGTATTGCGTCGGGATACGATGCGTCGCTAAAAATGAATGTCACCGCTGCAAACTGACGGGGGTTGAAAATCTCGAATCCAAATACCGCCCCGAACGGTGCGCCAAGAAGGCCGGTTTCAACAACGTGTGAGTCCAGATTCTGTACCGGTTCATAGATGATACTTACACCCCATGGTTGTATCAGGGAATCAACAAAGAAGGCCGGCGAGAAAATGGAGTCGATGGCCACGACAACAGTGTCAGTACAACCCGTACGAAATGCACATACCGAGTCTATGAATCGACATGCCGGCGGTATTAGTTGCGAGTCGATAGAAGTAGCGAAACCGGGGCAAATAGTATCCACAATGCGAATCACGCAGAGGGTATCCGGATCGACCCGCCCACAGGCGAGGAACCGCCAAGGCACGGCCACTCTGTTCAAGCCGTCCAACCGAATGTATGTTGCCGCCGTTTGCTGCGGCTGGAACTGGTTAGCCACTGACACTGATACGGGGTAGTTGTTGTGATAGGCCATCTTGTCGTCTGGAATTGCCGGGTAGGCACTCCGTTCCGGATACCCCACGCCCGCGGGCGCCAGTGACGCCCGGTTCCCTGTGTAGTAATTCCAAAGCGCAAATTCGCGAAAGGCAATTGGCAGGTCTGATTTCGGCGTGACCAGTGTGTCGATGGAACTGATCGAATCGATCGAGGCATTTGCCGCCGCCCAGACTTGCGGTCCAATCCCCATTTGTGCGCAGCGCTCCCAGATATCGCGGATGATGTCGGGACCGAATTGTTCCGCCAGATAGAGCGGCCACACCATCGAACCGTAAGGATGCAGATCCGTGAATCCTTTGAATTGTTGCAATGACACGGTCGGTTGGTTGAAGAAGTATGGCAGGTAGGCATAGTAGTCGTTAATACCGTCGTAGATCTCTTCTTCCATCCATGTGGCCGACATCTCCATCCAGTATCGTTTGACGAAACTCAAGTTGTAGTCTTCGGCTTCAGTGTAGTCCATCCCGAACTGCACGGCGTGGAAATACTCATGAGCGACCGTCACGCGCACGGCGTCAAGAGGCCGGCTCGCGTAGGACGGGATTTGCTGGTAGTCGTTGTCCAACTCTATGAACGAGGTGGCGCGAAGCGTCCCGGGACCGTCTATACGTACAGAATCCATATACGCCAGGCCGTAGAAATTGGGACTCAGGTTGAGGAGATAGATGTCATACCGGGCATCATCCCCTTGAATATAGAACGAATCGGACGGTGGCGCCGGATAGCCAAGGAGTGTAACCTCGTGCGCTCGCACCGAATCGGCGATGCGGGCGACGCCGTCCACAAAATCCGGTATCCCATTGGAGTTGTTGTCTACGTTCGCCTGGTACACGGCGTTGTCACCAGCGACGTCGTAGTGGATCTTGAACCACCCCGACGGACTGTTGAAACTGAGCGGCAACACTGGCCGCGGCGGCAATGAATCGATGCCAAGAGCTATTTGCAGGTTTCGGTCGAACTTGTCGCGGTTCATGACGAAGTCGGCCACCGCCGACATGCCGCACTTGATCGGAACGCTGGTATCAACCGAAGGCGCGACCGCTTGAATAAGTGATGACGGTGCCGGTTGATGTGTGACGTACAGGTAGTCTCGTACAATCTGCAGTTGCTCCTGTCGCGAAAGAACCGGTTGGTTATCCGCCATCCCCGACACGGCCACCAACAGGCTGACCGCCGCCCAGACTCGTATGCTCACACTTGTCCCCTTATCTGCTCAACATGTTTCTTCAAATCTGCAAGAAGAGAGGCCGGCACGCGCTGCGACCCCACCATGCCGTAGCGCCCCTCACGGCCATGAAAGTCCGACCCACCCGATATAACCAGGTGCCGCTCTTTGGCGATCCGCTTGAGACGTGCCACCTCATTCTGCGTATGCGAGGAGTGATACACCTCGATGCCGTCCAGTCCGAGGTATTGCAACATATCCAGATGGCGGGCGGAGTCATCGATGAATGGATGAGCCATGACGGTGAGTCCACCTGACCGATGCACCAGATCGATAGCGGCTTTCGGTTCCAGCGTAACTTTGGGCACGTAGGCAGGACTGTTCTTGGATATGTACCGGTCGAACGCTTCCTGGTAACTACCCACTTTATTGAGATTGACCATCGCCTCCGCAATGTGCGGACGACCGATCACCGAACTGCCGGCTCTTTCCTCAACGGCTTCGAACGGAACATCCATCCCCATATCACGCAGTTTCTCGACGATCATACGACCGCGGCGATTCCGCTTCTCCTGAAAGTCCAGCAGTGCCAGGTTTAGTTCCTCGTGGTCCGGGTCGAACAGGTAGGCCAGCATGTGGACATCATCATCGCCCACTGCTATCGATAGTTCTACCCCGGTTATGAGTTCCGGATCCCCGGTTTTCAGCATCCCCGCAATATCGCGGTACCCGGCCAGTGTGTCGTGGTCGGTGACGGAAAAAGCAGAGACACCGCTGGTCCGCACCAGATCGAGCAGTTCAGCGCTCGTACAGGTACCGTCAGAGTGGAGCGTGTGCATGTGCAGGTCGATGGTGTCATTCATGCATTACAGCTTGCTTTCAACCACGCGGGCGATCTCGCCGGCCACCTGCGCTGCCCGGCGGCGAACGGCCTCGGTTTCGCTGCGCGTACGATCAACAAAGTCCGTATCGGTGAGATTCTTCAAATTGATCCGCACATTATAGCTGGCCCCCTCGACGGCGGCATGGCCGGCCAGTCCCGCTACGCCGGCATCGCTGATAGAGTTCTCGTTCCCTTTCGTCGCCACCACGAATGCCAGTTCGAGAACTTCGAGTGCTCGCTTCATCACGGTCAAAGGCACAAGTGACGCCTTCTTGGTAGCTTCCTGGACTGCTGCTTCTCTTTTGGCCACGTCTTCGTCCGTGCTCTTGGGCAGTCTGAAGGACGCCATCACAGCGTTAAATGCCTCTTTATCATCGTCGATGAGTCGAGTCAACTCGGCGCGCAGGGTGTCCCCCTTGTCCCGGATGTGGGAAAGTTCGTCCTTTACGTCTTCGTATTTCTTCTTGCCGACAGTGAGGCGACAGACCATCGACGCGAGCGCAGCACTCAATGCCCCGCATGATGCCGCCACCGAGCCGCCCCCCGGAGCCGGCGACGAGGAAGCTACCTGGTCGTAAAATGATTCCGTGACTGTGGCCCCGCCTGTGCCAACACCGGCTGATTTGAGTTTCTCCTCCAATACTTGATTCTTGGAAAAGTTCTCCAACTGCAAATAGAAATCGGCCACATCGAGAATGGCATCGTTGGGCAACAGGCCGACGATCTCCGACGAGGTCACCATGACGCCATACCGGGCAGCCTCGCGCTTGATCGTCTCGAAGACGCGGAATATCGGCGTTTTGGTGTAATTGACCAGATTCATAGAGATCTGCACCTGGTTCCGTTCCTTGATCTCGAAACCGAGCGCTTTCACGAACTTGTACCCGCCCCGCAGTGCGCGGACAGCATCGGCGATCTTATCGGCGATCCACTTCTGATTGGTGTTCAGATAGACATTGAAGGCAATCAGGAGAAATCGTACGCCGATAGCGGTCGATCCGGCGGTGAGATTCATTTGCGCCGGCCCGTAGTCGGGTCGCCGCTCAGGATCGGTTGCAATCGTATCACGGATCCCTTCGTACTCCCCGGAGCGGACATTCGCCAGATTACGGCGCTTGGGGGAGCTGGCGGCATCTTCGTACAGATAGACAGGAATTTGCAGCTCCTCACCGACCCGTTTTCCAAGCTTATTGGCCAGCTCGATGGCCTCATCGATCTCCATCTCGAACAGCGGGATAAACGGGCAGACATCACACGCCCCCATACGCGGATGCTCCCCTTTGTGAGTGCGCATATCGATCAACTCGGCCGCTTTCTGGTAACCCCTGAAGGCTGCTTCGACCGCCAGTGACGGATGGCAGACGAACGTCACCACCGCGCGATTGTGGTCGGCATCCATTTCCCGATCAAGCAACGTGACTCCCTCGACCGATGTAATGGCGGAACAGATAGCGGTAATAACCTCGGGGCGGCGCCCCTCGGAGAAATTCGGAACGCATTCAACCAGCTTAGCCATGTAGACACAACTCCCGGAGCGGATCAGGCCCGGCGTCTCGTTTTGAGACCCCAAGCCAGCAGCGGCACCATGATCTCATGGTGACCGACGAAGTTAAACCCCTTCCCCGCCTGATAGGTGGGCCGGGTGACCACGTTCACCCGAGGGCGGTAATGTTCGATCATATCAAAATTGGCCGTGGTCAGCCGGCTTTTCCCTTTGTGCAGGTTACGCGCTACTGTCAGCGCTTTGAGAAAAACCTCCGGCAGGATCACCGCCGATCCAATATTGGCAACAACCCCGCCTCTGTCAATGGCCGCGCAGACACTGCAAAGAAGACGGAAATCCCGATGTGATGCGGCTCCAACTTTGGCGGCATCGAAATTCGGATGCTGCGCCACGATATCGGTGCCGATCCCCACATGTACGGTGGCCGGCAAACCAAGCTTCTGTGCGACACCAAAGACCGACAAATTCCGGTTGCGCGCTTTGCGTTCGTTGATCGCACGACCAGCCGCTTCGCCAAGACCGATCTGCTCTCTCTGCGCCAGTTCGGCCACCATGGCATACAACTCACCGGTCTCACGCGCCATCCCGAAAGAGCCGTCGGTCAGACCCGCCTGCACGTCTTCGGATGTGCCGCCAAAGAAGGCCAGTTCCAGGTCGTGAACAAGTCCCGCACCATTGAACGAGAACCCGGTCACCAGCAAACGATTCATCAGATCGATGAAGATTGGGGACAATCCGACTTTGATGGTATGGGCGCCAAGAAGCAGATGAAACGGGTGCCCTCGTTGGCGAGCGTTCCGCACCAATTGAATGAACTCATTCAGTTCCGAGGCTTTGAGAAAACGGGGAAGCGACTTAAGGAAACCGGAGGCCGCGGCCGGATCGTCGAACGGAACTCCGAACGCACGTACTTCGGTCTTGTTGTCCCGCCTCGATATGGGATAGCGGCTGACTTTTGCCAGATCGACAGGCTCCGGCCTGGACGGTCGTTTGGCCATAGGATCAGAATTCCCGGATATCGCCCAGGTGATAATCGGTCAGTTCGGCGGAGACCGAGCCAACCAGGATCTTGGATTTCATAAGCACCGGCATCCGGAGCCGGTCATCGGTAAGCCACACCGTGAGCGTTCCTTCGTTTTTGAAAACACCGACCGACTGGGTCAGCGGTTCGACGACAATGCAATCAAATGAACCGGCCGCAACCTTGATCCGCTCTTTCTTGAGCACCCGCACTTCCATACGGTACTTTTTGCCGTCGACGAAGTTGTCGACAAAAATCGACTTGCCTACCTCCAAAGGCTGCGTGCGCACAAAATAGAGGGCCGACAGAGCGTCCTGCACGTACGGTTCGACCGGGAGCGTATCTTTCTCATAGTGTACCGCACGGTTGATTTGATCGAACGCATACATGCGGTCGGCCCGGTAATTCCCCTCCCGCAGGTTTTTCTCAAAACGCCAGCTATAGACACCGACAGCATCGACAATCGATTCTACGCGATCCTCCACGCGATAGAAACTCGAAAAAAAGCTGTTGGACTGAGCCCGCGAGACAACCTGGTAACAGGGCCGCCCCTGGTACTCTATGAGCTTCGCAACTTCGAGTGACGCGCTGCCTGCATTGATGAAGCCATAGTTGATATCAAAAGTCATCCGCTCCCCAACGCCGAAAGCGACGTTCTCGATGAAGCGATCGATCGACGAGGCGTTGGCCTCACCGCCTGGCTGAGACGAATCCGAATCGGCCATCCCTCCGGTCGCCGTCACCAGGTAGATTGCCGGGATCGTGGCGGCCAGTGCGGCCACGATGACGGCCCACTTGATGCTACGTGGTCTGGTCAATGGCGGCCTTTTCATCTATCCGTTTTACAATCTCGGAAAGAAACTTGCCCAAATACTCTCCGATCTCCAGGAAAGTCGCGTTGTACCGATCCAGCGATTGCCCCACCGGATCTTCAACCCCTTCGCCGGTTAACCGACCGTCAGGGAAATTCTTGAACAAAAATACCTTTGGTTTGGCTTCGGGCGACAGACGCAGAATCTCCTTCACGTGTTCGGGAGTCATTCCCAAAACCAGATCGGCATCTTCGATGAGCCGTCGCGACAGAAGCTGCGAACGGTGCCGCGAAAGATCGCCCGACCAGATCTTCACGGCTTCGAGTGCATACAGAGTAGCCGGGAAGCCGTTGGCGGCAGCGGTGCCGGCAGACAAAACACGATACCGGCCCGGTCTGTCCTTGTCCAGCAGCACACGAAGCGCCGCCTCGGCCATAGGGGAGCGACAGGTGTTTCCTGTGCAGACAAAAAGTATCGTGTATGGCTCGCTCATTGAACGCCTTCGCTCGTCAGGGCCTGCCGGACCTCGTCTGCCGGTATGGCCCCTTCTCTCAGAATGATAACAGGATCGGCGCTGCAATCAACAACTGTTGACACCGGCCCCGAAAGCTTTCCCCCATCGACATATATCGCCACCGTATCGCCAAGTTCCGCCCGGATCTCCTCAATCGTCTCCTTGTCCGGGCTGCCTGAGCGATTAGCCGAGGTAGCGGTGATCGGGTAGTCGATATGTTCTATCAGCCGTGCGATCAGGACCGAGGAGGAGTACCTGCAGCCGATCTTGCCCCCGACCACAAGCGGAGGGGGCCAGGAGACTCTGGCTCGAAGTACAAGCGTTAGCGGACCGGGCAGGAAACGTTTGCCCAGTGATTGAGCGGCCGGAGTGATCTCGCCCCATTTGCCCATCGATTCTAAGTCCTTGACGAACAGTGCCGTCGGGGAACTGCCTGAACGCCCTTTCGCGCGGTAAAGATTATCGACCGACGATGGCTTGTCGGCTCTGGCGAGAATGCCGTAGCGGGTTTCCGTGGGGAGAACCACGAGCTCACCGGAATTCAGCGCTTCTCTGATAACGCCAACCACGGTTTCGGGCGGCGCGTGTGTGTCCAGCTCAAGAACCCGCACATCAGCCGGCCTTCTTGGGAGAAATGTCGCGGGAGAGTGAGTCGGTACTCTTGGGCACCCTTGGAGCTTCATACATCGGCAGCGCCTGCTGCACACCGACGTTGGCTGTCACCACAATGGCGTTGGGGTAACCGACCGAGCGTGCCTTCTGCACGTATGCTTCCGCCTCGGCGCGAGTTCGAAATTCTCCCACCCGAAGCTTGAAATACGGGACATCATAATCGAGCAGCACCGGTTGATCGAAGATCTCCTCGGCCACCTGCAAGCCATGGCGCCCCTCGCCATACGCTTCAAAAGTCAGCAACTGCACTCGGTACACCTGGTGGGTCGCGGTATCGCCGGGAGCAGTTTGGACACCAGGTGCCTGAGGACTCTGCTTTTCGGCCTGGCTTGCCAACTGGGCCGGAATGTTCACCGTGTCCTGGGGGAGCCCCAGCGGGTCGAAACCGGGAGGCACTTTGGTTACCGGCGCAGGCTTGGTTTCAACAACGTCCGGAGGCCGAAGGCCCCCGCAACCTGTTGCCATTATCAGTACCGCCGCGAGACCAAAGGCGATGCTACAGGTATTTCTTGAGCTTCTCATCCTGGCCAAGCCTTGCCAGCAGTTCCTTGACCTGGTTTACTTTGGTCTTGTGGGCGACCAGCGTGATATTGGCGGATCGGACAACCACCAGGTCCGCGACTCCAATACAGGCGATCAGACCGTCGGCGTCGTTGTACACGGTGGTTTCGTACGTATCCATCATTTCCGTTTCACCGACCAGTACGTTGTTGTCGGAGGTCCTGTCTTTATAGCGTTCCAGCGCGTTCCAACTCCCTACGTCGTCCCACACCATGTCCGCTTTGATCACCAGCACATTGCTGGCTTTTTCGAGGACGGCATAGTCGATGGAAATGGACTCGACATTCTTGTAGAGTGCGCTGCGTTTCGGCAGTTCCTGAGCAGTACCGATAGTGGCACCGTATTCGAACAGTTGTTTGTAGATATCGGGCCGGCATGATGAGATCGCCTGGAGTATCGCGCCCGCAGACCAAATGAACATGCCGCTGTTCCAGAGATACTGACGGCTGTAATAGTATTCCTGGGCCACGGTCAGTTTCGGTTTTTCGGCAAAGAGCGATACCGCGTGGACGACACTCTCTCCTTCATATGTATGCAGATCGCCGACCTTGATATAGCCATAGGCTGTTTCCGGCCGGGTGGGCACAATGCCGATCGTGATGAGTCGATCCTCGGCGGCGGCGATGGTGCAACCGTCTTCGAGTATCCGAAGCAGTTTTTCGGGCGGTCGAATCAGGTGATCGGCCGAAAGCACCACCATCACGGCGTGCGGGTCCTCTTTCTGAAGATGCACCGCGGCCAGACCGATTGCCAGACAGGTGTTCCTCCCCACCGGCTCCTTCAGAATGTGGCTGGTGGTCATGTTGGGCATGGACCGAAGAATATGTTGCGCCATGGATTCGCCGGTCACGATCCGGATCCGGTCCTCGGGGATAAGCGGACGCACCCGTTCGATCGTCTCCGCCAGCATAGTGCGGTCGGAGGTAAGGGTAAGAAACTGCTTGGGCCGTTCCGCTCGCGACAGCGGCCAAAACCGCTCCCCTTTGCCGCCGGCCATTATGACGCCGTAAATCACTGTCTCAACTTTCCCTTTTGACTACTCTGAATAGTACAGAATACCGATCCGCGCAACAGCCGTCAAGGTTTGTTTCCCGAACGGACAGTCAGGGCGGGATTCAGTGGAAACCGTCATACGACCAACGAGTCAACGAGCGGTGTCTCTATAGACAATATGTCAGCAAGTGAACGGCCAAAAGAAAGCACTTGACAGCAGGAACGGTGTATAACATTGTAATTGGACAACAATATGGAGCACAGCGCTCCACGGGGTTTCAGAAGCAGTTTCACAACAGATTTCCGGGTGGTTACGGCCATCAGTCGATGTATGGGAAGGAGGAATCTGAATGATTGAAGCATCCGCATTCCTGAGCACCATTCTCGGCATCGCGGCGAGCATTCTCGCGCTCTCAGTCCTGGTGCAGGTTCTGCAGGAAATGTACAAGTATCTCACCAACAGCAAATCGCTGGTCTATCAACAGGTTTTAACGGACCTGCTGGGCCCATCGGTACAGCGGCTCTGGACAGCACCGGAGTTCGCCGGATTGCGGGTTCGCGGTCCGTTCCAACTCCGCAGGCGACGCCCGGGAGGAGCTCTCTTGCCACTTCCGAAAGATGAACTTGTTTCCGCTCTGACCCGCACTGCCCCGCTCTGGACACAGCGAGTCATGGAGCAGATACAACGGGAGCGGACCGCCAGCGCAGCGCCAACCGCCCCCACATCGGTTTGGGCTTCGCTGCTTGCACAGCTGGGCGAGTGCCAACGGGGCACGCCCGGATTCTGGGTCGCCAGGGAGATAGCGCAGTTTCTTGCCCTCATTGAACATGACTGGCGACCGTCTGAAAACCGGGTCGGGCATATCTCAGCCAGCACAGAGATCGATTTCGCCCGGCTCGAACTCGCCTTCCGAGACCGCTTCCTCCCCCACGTCGTTCGCGCCGAACGACTTTTCCCTCTGCTCGACCGTCATTTGGAGTACGCCAATGGGCGAAGGAATATCCGCCAGACGTTTGTCCTCGGTTTGCTGGTAACGCTGGTAATGGGATTTTCGATACAAGAGTTGTTCCGACAGGCTTATGCCATGTCACCGGAAGATACCGTAGCAATAGCGGAGCGCGTGGTGAGCATCGAAGAAAAACACGCCACCCTTATGCGCGACAGCACAATCGGCGAGGATCAACGAATACGAGCGCTTGTCGACGAAGTGCTCATGCCAACTAAGGCAGCATTGCAGGAACTCCAGACAAGACAACTGCAACCCAGCAAGAAGCCCGTGTCCCTGGCCGAATACTGGGATGCTTTCAAACGTCGGTTGTCCTGGTCTTACTTCATAGGGTGTCTCGTGACCGCGATACTCATTTCGGTAGGAGCTCCGTTATGGAACGATATCGTCAAGTCGGTGCTCTACTTCCAGCAGTCACGTCGTCGCATGATACAAGGGCAGGCGCCTCCGGAGAAAGAAGGTGCCAGTGCCTGAACCGAATGATACACAGAGCACAATCGACCTGGTACGATTTCCATCGTTCGCTTCTGACCGTGGCTGGCGTTACTGGCTGAACCCGCGGAATCTCTGGGCGGCCCGCTATCAGCGACTCCGCGCCGATTACTCCATCGACTGGCGCCGCGCCTATCCGTACGACATGATCCCATCCGAGTTTTGCGACATCAATGGCCCCGGCACCCGCTCGACTCCATTCGCAGCGCTCCTGGGCGGCGAACGACGGAAGTTCCGCTTCCTCGTTCTGGGGGACACGGGTGAAGGGGACCGCTCACAATACTGTCTGCTTCCGCTCATCCATGCGCTCGCGCCCGATTTCATGATCATCAACGGTGACGTCGCCTACCCCGCGGGGCGTTTCGGTCCCGACCGGAACAGCGATGATTACCTCGCGGGGTTCTTCGAGCCGTATCGCGGTCTGGACATCCCGATCTGGGCGGTCCCGGGGAACCACGAATACTACTCGGACAGAAAGGGCCAGGAGTTTTTCGAGTTGTTCTGCACCAGAGCGCGGGAACGGGACTGGGCACAGTACGGGCTGCGCCTCATCCCCCAACCCGGAACATACTGGGAGCTGAAAGACGCAAAATTGAGAAACGACCTCGTGGTGATCGGGATCGATTCCGGGCGCGGCGCCAATCTCGATGGACATCACTCGTGGTGGCAGGTGTGGAAACGCCGTGAATCGCCGGATCGGGAACAGTTGAGCTGGCTCTGTGACCGACTCGGCCAGGCGGAGATCGATGACCAGCGTGTCATCGTCATGTTTCACATTCCGGCGCTCGTGAACGAACGGGACAAGTCGGACATCCACCTCGGCGAACTGCACAAGATGTTGGCCGCGTTTTCGTGCGTCAGACTGGTCATCACCGCCCATACGCACAACTACCAGCAGTATGGACCGAGCGTATTTGGTGATTACCTGAAGAGAGTCCATGGAACTGCGTTCGAGACCGAACCGCCCCACTATATCATGTCAGGCAGGGGCGGCGCATATCTGAACGCCACTGATTTTGATGACGGACAGTTCCGATCTGACTTCAGGTATCCGACCAAGAAGCAATGGGGAGACAGAATGAAAAATCTCTCGATTCTTCCGCACGTCCAGCAACTCGAAAAGAGCATGGTGGGGCGGATGGTGGCTCTGTTCGACCGCGACTCGATCTACGATATGGATACTGAAGAATTCCTGAGCATGCTTCTGGTGGATGTCGACCGGACCCAGCCAACTACCAGCGTCACTGTCACGCCGGTATGCCTCGACGGACTTTCGGTACTGTACGGTGAGAACCCGACGACTGATATCGACATCACCGACCCGAACCCGCCGCTTCTGTCCGGGGCGTTGAACAAGTGTTTGCGTAACGAGTTTGCCATCACGATTTGAGAGGAAATAGTATGCCCGACCAGGAATACCCGATTGTCGATATGCATTTTCACGTCGGCCTCGTTGGCGACACGTGGCCACATTTGGGACGAATGTCGCACGAATATCGCTCCCTCCCTGTGTACAAGATATTCCTGCTCTATGCCCATGTGGAGGAAGATCAGGTGTGCGATGCGGTGTTGAAGGAAAAAACGCTGGAAGTCATCAATTCGAGTGGCGTCGACAAGGTAGTCTGCCTGGCTCTCGATCCGGTCTGCACGGAGGCCGGGCAACGCGCTGAGTCTCGTTCTCATCTGTGGGTTGACAACGAGTACGTGATCGAGCTTCGAAACGAACTCGAGGACAGAATACTGCTGGGGGCATCGGTGCATCCGTATGACCTGCAGTTCAAAGAGCGGGTGAAGCAGTATGTCGACAAGGGTGCGGTGCTTCTGAAATGGCTGTCATCGGCGCAGCAGATCGATCTGGCGCATCCGAAAGTAGGCGATGCTCTTGAGTTTCTCGCTACGGTCAAACCTGGCGGCAAGCCGCTTCCGCTGCTGTTGCATTGCGGACCGGAATATGCTATTCCCTCGACCGACTCTCGAACAACGTCGTTCGATTATCTTCACTGGTCCACGTGGGACAGTGTGGTCAATTTCTTTCGTTTCAGTAAGAAATGGCACAAGCCGGACATTCCGAGGATTGTGCAGAATCTCGAACGGGGGCTGACGGCCGGTGCGGTGATTAGTTTCGCCCACTGCGGACTCCCTTATTTCTTTGGAGGTGTGTTGGGAGGATTGTTCGAACATTCGGAATTTGACCAGGTTGCCGAACTTCTGAGGCGTACGGCTGCCGGTGAATTCCAGGGAAAATGTCTTGCCGACATTTCTGCCCTCGCTACCCCGCTCCGAAAGAACTATTTCTCGAAAGTGCGCACGCTGCCGCAGGAGCTGCTATTATACGGCAGTGATTTCCCGACCCCGGTGTTTGAACTTTCAGCCGATGCCGGTGAGATGATTGAAGATCTGCGAGCGGTGCTGGACGGTCACCTTGACCGGATAGCGATTCCGCAGGATAATCTATTGGACGTGAATTTGCGCGAATTGCGAAACGCGTTTCCCGGTAGCCCGGTGTTCACCAATTTCGCCAGACACGGATTCGTATGAAGGATGGGTGGCGCTACGCGGCGAGCACGCCAAGGACGATCGAATTGAATTTGCTGGTCGTGGTGTCACTTCGAGAACCGAGAGCGATCGGCACTTTGCCTCCCACGATCACACCTCCCATTTCGCACTCGCCATAGAGCGCCATCGCTTTGTAGATGCCGTTGGCAGTCTCGATATTCGGCGCCAGCAGAGCATCGGCCTGCCCCGCTACCGGTGAGTATTTGACCCCCTTGGAGTGAGCAGCAAACATATCAACAGCGCAGTCGAGTGACAGCGGACCATCGATAATCGCGTCCTTAATCTGGCCTCGCTCCGCCATCTTGGATATGACTGCGGCTTCCATCGTGACCGGCATCTGCGGATAGACGACCTCCACCGCCGCCAGCAGGGCGATACGCGGATTCACGATACCGATACTCCTGGCTACTCGCACCACATTGCCGATAAGCGCCAGCTTGTGCTGCAGATCCGGTTCGATCATAACGGCAGGATCGGTGACCATGAGGAGTTTCTTGTATCGCTCCGGTTTCGTCACGGCCACGTGCGAAACGAAACTGCCTTTGCCGACAAACCGCATCTCGTGACGAAAGAGTATGCTCAGCAGTTCCGCCGTGAGAATCTTACCCTTGACGATCAGGTCGATCTCCCCTTGAGCGGCAAGGTCGGCAGTGGTCAGTACGGCTTTGTACATGTCCGGGACATCGAAGACCCTGGTCGGTGTGACGTCCACTTGTTGCTGAGTGCACTGTGCTCGGAATGCAGCTGCATCACCGATGATCGTCAGTTCGATCAAGCCGTCGTGGACAGCGCGCTCGCACGCAGCCAGCATGTTTTCGTCGGTCGGCGCGACAAACGCCACGCGAGTCAGAGCGGTCCGTGACACTTTATCGCGGGCACGCGCCACGACCTGTTGATACGACCGTATCTCCGGCAGATACATTTCCGGCAGGGTCATTTGCCCCTCCCTTGCCACAACTGGTGTTGCTGATAATAGTCGGCAATGACGCACGCAAGGGCCAATGACGCTTTCTTGTTCTTGACCGTATCGGTGCGTGAAACGAGCGACACCGGCACCCTCGCGCCCATGATAACGCCCGCAAATACCGCCTGCGCGAACTGGATGAGTGCTTTGGCGACAATGTTCCCTTCTTCAATACTGTCCACCAGATAGATGTCGGCATCGCCGATCACAGGTCCGCTTGCTTTCTGAATCTCAGCGGCCCGCTTTGAAGTGGCCAGATCAAACGACAGCGGTCCCTGTATCGCGATGTCGGCCATCCGCTCGATGGCCGGTTGGATGATGTTGTCCATGTCCGAGAGCGTGTGCGGCATCCGTTCGGACAACCGGTCGGTGGCCGCCGAGAGTGCAACCTTCACCGGTGACAAGCCCAGTGCTCTGCCCACCATCACGGCATTCTCGAGGATCTGGAATTTCTGTTCGTGATCCGGCCTTACCACCATGCCGCCGTCGGTGAAATTCAGAAGCTTATGGTAGCCGGGAATATCGAGAACCGCACAGTGCGACAAGGTGTTCTCGCCGCGCAGACTATATTGCTTGTCGAGCACCACTTTGAGGAGCGCTGAGGTGGGCAGAAACCCCTTCATGATGGCATCGGCGCCCCCCTCCGAGGCAATGGTAACCGCAGCGTGCGCCGCAGCGCCGACATCGGTCTTGTCGATCAACTCCAAATGGTCAATCGAGATCCCCTGTTCTCCTGCCAGTTTGCGAATGAGTTCCGCATCGCCGACCAGGATGCCCTGCAGGAAACCGTGGGCTTCGGCTTGGGACATGGCATCGATAACGTCGATGTCTTGCGCAGCAGCCACCACGACGCGTTTCTTCCGTCCTTCGCGGGCAATAGCGATCGCGCGCTCGATGAGCTGATCTGAAGAGTGAATCGGCTGAGCTGTCACTTGAACTGACTCGGTATCTCGGTCATATCTAATACGACTTCAACTGCTCCTGGCCGGTGAGGAACCTTACCCCCGCCGCCGCCAGAGCTTCCATCTCGAATTCGCCCGGTCTCACGACAATGCGTCCCAGGAACCCGCAGTATTTATGGATCTCCGTGACCAACCGCACCGAGTGAGCCATCCCGCCGGTGAGAATGATCGATTCGTAACTTCCTTTGAGGACGGTCGCGGCCGCACCGATCTCTTTGGCGATCTGGTACGCCATGGCAGTGAAATAAAGGAGCGCCCGTTTGTCCCCCCGGTCGATCATCTTTTCGACTTCACGGAGATCAGCCTGGCCTACGTATGCCACCAGTCCCGATTGTTTCGACAGTTTATCGGTCAACTGCTTTTCGGTGTACGTTCCTGAGAAGCAGAGTTTGACCAGGGCTCCGATCGGCAGTGCTCCCGCCCGATCGGGCGAGAACGGACCCATACCGAGGAGACCGTCGTTGACGTCAACAATCCTTCCCCTCTCCAATGCAGCCACGGAGATACCCCCCCCCATGTGAGCGCAGACGTAACTGACCTCCTCAAGCCGCTTCCCCTCTTTCTGGGCCTCACGCCGACAAACCTCTTTGATATTCAGCGCGTGCGCTCGGCATTTCCGTTCAATCTCAGGCATGCCGCTGACACGGGCGATCTCGGTGAAATTGTCTGTGGTTATGGGGTCGGCTATCAACGACGGCACGCCATAACGCGTCGCGAGGTGATGTGCGATGATCGCACCGAGATTTGAGGCATGATTCGAGTATCGCATCGACTGAAGATCTGACAGCATCTGTCCGGAGATGGCGTATGATCCCCCTTCAAGCGGCTTGCTCGGAGCGCCTCGACCCACCACGGCCTTGATCTGCCCCGCTTCAAGCTGAAGGGATGTTATCCACGCATCGATTGCCCGCATCCGAAAATCAAACTGGTCCGCTACATTGTCAAAGCTCGCCAGTTCTTTCGGATCATGACGGACCACCTCTTCTGAGACCATCCGGTCGCCGTCGAACAGCGCCACTTTCGTCGAAGTGGAGCCCGGATTGACTATCAGTAGAAACTGCGACACTGGAGTTTTACGCCTTGACTGCACTCAGAGAGATATCGCGGCCCCGTTTGAACGCGGTGATATTTATGTCAACCAGTTTCGGCTTGACCTTGCTCTTGATAGTCTCGATCCACAGGTCATAATCAAAGCTCATGTAGTTGGAAAGAATACCAAGCAAGATGGTGTTAACCAATCTGGGGTTTCCCAGTTCACCGGCGATCTTGTCGGCCTCGACGCCGATAACCCGGTTGAGTTTCTTCTTCATCTCGGCTACGGCGTCCAGCGGATAGTGGTATTTCCTGGACGATGTCACGATTGCTGGAATGAGTGTGGTGCGCGAGACGATCGCGATCCCGCCTTTCTTAAGCCAGGTGATGGCACGAAGTCCCTCCGCCTGCTCGAATGACAGCAGGATGTCTGCCTGTCCTTCCTGAATCGTCGGAGAATAGACTTTGGGAGCGATTCGGACGTGTGAACTGACGACTCCACCCCGCTGGGACATACCATGAATCTCCGACTTCTTAACATCAAAGCCGGCCGACATCGCCGCCTCGGAAAGTATCTCGGAGGCGAGAAGTACGCCCTGACCACCGACACCGACGATCAAAATGTCATATGAGTTGTCATTCATATCGCACCTATGCTTTCACGTACTGGCTCTTGAGGATGATGGCTTCTGGCGGACAGACCTGGGCACACAGCGTACAGCCGGTGCACAGTGTCTCGTCGATGACTGCCTTGGGATGCCCGTGCTTGTTGGTCTCACTCGACGCCGCAATAGCCGGGCAGGAGATACGGAAACAGGCGCTACAGGCAGTGCAGAGGTCGAGGTCGACCACGTACGGTTCGTCCATGATGCGAACCGGCATGAGCACGCACGGACGTGACGTTATGATGACCGATGGCCCCGGGCGCTGCATCTCCTCGGAGATCATGTGTAATGCGGCATCGTAATTGTAGGCGTCCAACTCCCGCACACTCTCTACGCCAAGTGCTTTGCAGAGATTGACAAGATTGAGTCTTGACGTCGGCTCTCCCATGAGCGTCTGGCCGGTCGCCGGGTGCTGCTGCCCGCCGGTCATGGCAGTGGCGCGATTATCCAGAATTATGACCGTGACATTACTCTTGTTGTAGACGGCGTCAAGCAGACCGGTAATGCCTGAGTGGACGAAGGTCGAATCGCCGATAACAGCGACCGTTCCTTTCTCGGAGCCTTTCACCTTCTCCATGCCAATGGCATTTCCTATCGAAGCCCCCATGCAGATGCAGGTATCCAGTGCATTCAGCGGTTCCATCACACCGAGCGTGTAACAGCCAATATCACCGGTGACAGCGACACCGAGTTTCTTGAGCGCCATGAACGCCCCGCGATGAGGACAGCCGGGACACAGCACTGGCGGACGAGGGAACATCTCATCGACCGAGATGGTCGGTGTCTCCACTCGGTCAAGCACTCCGGTCTCTTTGAGCCCTTGTGCCACTCGAAACGGGGACAGTTCGCCCAGCCGGCCGAAGTATCTCTTGCCTTCGACTTTTAGTCCCACGGCTTTGATCTGGTCCTCATAAAACGGCTCCAGTTCTTCGATAACAAACACGCGTTCGTGGCCATTAACGAACTGCTCGATCTTCCTCATTGGGAGCGGATATCCCATCCCGAGTTTCAGATAATCGAGGTCGGGTGCAATCTCCTTGGCATATTGATACGCCACGCCGCCTGTGATAATGCCAATCCGAGAACCATTAAGCTCAACCGTATTGAACCGGGTCTCTTCGGCAAAGCGCGCCAGTTTCTCCAGCCGTTGGTCAACCACCACATGCCGCTTGCGCGCATTCGATGGAATCATCACGTACTTTGAGGGATCCTTCACGAACCGCTTGTCGGGGCCGTGAACTGTCTCGCCCAGCTCCACGATACCTTTTGAGTGCGAGATACGAGTCACCATTCGAAGCATCACCGGTGTGTCGAACAGCTCGGACATTTCGTAGGCGGTTATCAGCATGTCCTTGGCTTCCTGGCTATCCGACGGCTCCAGAAACGGGATCTGACCAAATCGGGCAAAAAAGCGGTTATCCTGCTCGTTTTGGGAAGAATGCATCTCGGGGTCATCGCACGATACGATGACGAACCCGCCGTTGACACCAGTATAGGTGAAAGTCATAAACGGGTCAGCGGCGACATTCAGACCGACATGTTTCATGGTCACCAGGGCGCGTCCGCCCCCTATCGAGGCTCCGATGCCGACCTCGAACGCGACCTTCTCGTTGGGGGACCACTGCGAATAAATAGAGGGGAATCGTTCGGCCAGTGTTTCCAGAATTTCAGTGGAGGGGGTACCAGGGTATGAGGCCGCCAGCGCAACTCCGGCCTCATATGCACCGCGTGCGACCGCTTCGTTGCCGGACAATAATTCTCTCATAAGGGAGTCACTCTATAGAAAAACATGTCATTTCCAACCCATCGTCCGTCACAGGGGATTCCTGTGTGAAGTTTTTCACAAAAAATACCGTCCGAGAACGCGGACGGCAAGGGGTATTTTTACTGCACCATAAGCATAACAGTCTTCAGTAGGTCAAAACCCCAACGATGCAATTCCGTCGGAAGGGGTTTTGACGATTGACGGCTCAGAGACGAGCGCAAAACAGGCAATTTTGTGGCCTTGAACAAGAAGGGTGTGGACATCGTAAGTCTACCTTTCTATACTGGCGGTCAGCCGTTGACCATAGAAAGGAGCCGAATGAACTACCTACACAACTGGTTCAATCTGAAGGAAAGTTACAAAGATCTTGAGTTTTGCGACGCCCTCAACAAGTACTTGGGTTTATTGAAGAGCAAGGGGCTGATCGAGGGATTTAGGTTGACTCGCAGGAAGTTCGGCTTTGGGCCGGAGGGGATCGGTGAGTTCCATGTTGTCATCGAGACGACCGACCTGGCACAACTCGATTCAGCTTTTAATCTGGTCGCCACGCGAAGCGGCGAGACCGAGGATGCACATCGCGGTGTCTGGTCGGCCGTCAAGGACCTGAAGGTTGCTCTGTACCGGGACTTCCCCGACCCACAGAGAGTGCAGTGAAGTGTTGACAGACTCGGGGAATATCGGGTCAAATAGCGAATGCTACAGGCTAATCATGCCACTGCCTTCACAGCCAACCCGATCAGGATGAGCCCTCCGATCACGCCGGCTGTCCGGCTGAATCTGAGTCCGACAATGCGGCCAAAAGCCAGTCCCACGATGGTCATGGCAGCAGCCACTACGCCGATCAACAGAGCGGGATTGAGAATCTGAACCCCGACCAGCGCCAGCGACAATCCGGCCGCCAGGGCGTCGACCGAGGTTGCCAGCATAAGCAGAATCAGGCTGGCTCCCCGAGTGGGGTCCCCTTTCCAGTGATGATCTTCGTGGTGTAATTGCTCCCCGATCAGGCGTACGCCGATCACCAGTAGTACTGCCGCAGCCAGCCAGTCTCCGAGATCCCCAACCACGAGGTTTACATACTCCCCCGCATACCAGCCAACGAGCGGCATACCAAACTGAGCAAATCCGAAATGCCAGGACAGCCGAAAAATGGTCCACCGGTCGAGCTCACCCAGCTTTATCCCCACCGCCACCGCTACCGCAAATGCATCAAAGGCCAGCGCAAAAGCCAAGGCTATAATATCGTGAAGGTGCAACGGTCCGGTGCCTTCTTAACCCATTGATCCATAAGCCAATAAAAGCTCACGGAAGTAAACGTTTGGGCTATGCTCAGGCAAGTGGCAGTTGAGGAAAAATATCACAAAGAGGAAACTGGACAAAGGAACTAAACTTTCCGAGAAATAGTTACATAGATAGTTTACAAAGAGGTAAAGATTTTGTATATTCGCGGGTAGAAAGAATGAGCGTCAAGATGAGAGAATTGGAGCTATGAGAATTTCGGCTGTCGAGGAATACGGGCTCCGGTGTTTGTTGGCTCTGGCCCGGAAAGGTCGCAAAGGTCAGCTGTCGATTTCTGAGATCGCTGAACTGGAAGGGTTGTCGGTGCCATATGCGTCGAAGCTGCTGGCGATCCTTCGCCGGGCAGGTTTGGTAGTGGCGGCGCGCGGCCGCGGGGGCGGTTTTACCATCGCCCGTGACGCCGGTGAGATCAACTTGTACGAGGTGCTTACCTCGCTGGGTGGGCCGTTCATCGATCCGCAGCATTGCCAGAAACACTCGGGCCAGCTCCATGAGTGCGTACATGCCGACAATTGCTCGGTCCACGACGTGCTCGGCGGAATCGCTGGGTACCTTCAGAGTTTTCTGTCTCAGACTACACTTGCAGACATGGTAGAGAAAGAAAAAGCTCGGGCCGGACAGCGGACGGCGCCGCACGTGGTCATAGCCCATACCGCGCTGGAAAAGGAACTGGGACAGGTCGAAGGGCCGGTCCCGCTTGAATAGATGGCATTAGTCGATCGTAAGGGACAAGACATCATGTCGAACAAGACACCGTTGTTTGAATTTCGGAATATACATGTCGAGGTCGAAGGGAAAGAGGTCGTCTCCGGCGTGTCATTGGCCATATACCCGGGCGAAATACACGCGATCATGGGGAAGAACGGTTCCGGCAAATCCTCGCTGTCGAATGCCCTGATGGGACATCCCAACTATGCCATCACCAAGGGCGAGGCGTTGTTGAACGGGCAGGATATTCTCAAGATGAGCGCCGATGAACGCTCTCGCGCCGGGCTTTTCCTGGCGTTCCAGTACCCTCTGGCGATACCAGGTGTAACCGTTGCCAATTTCATGCGCACAGCGCTGCAATCGCACCGCGGAAAGGATGCCGACATGGTCGATTTCCGCAAACTTCTCAAAGCGCACATGGACGCACTCGGCATCGATCAGACCTTCGCCACGCGCTATCTCAACGACGGGTTTTCCGGCGGTGAAAAGAAACGGATTGAGATTCTGCAGATGGCCGTGCTTAACCCGCGAGTGGCGATCCTCGATGAGACCGATTCCGGCCTGGATATCGATGCTCTGAAAACAGTGGCCGAGGGGATCAATCGGTTCCACGGTGACGGTAACGGCTTGCTCCTGGTAACGCACTACCAGCGGCTGCTCAATCATATCCGTCCCGATTATGTGCATGTGATGATGGCGGGCAAATTCGTGAAATCCGGCGGGCCGGAGCTAGCGCTCAAACTGGAGGAGATCGGCTACGAATGGGTCGAAGCCGAGCAGAAAGCAGGTGTGTAAACATGTCGGAATCTATTGAACAGCAGAAACACGATCTGGCCGGTCTCAACTCCGACTACGCCACCAAATACGGTTTTCGCGATCCGGTGGATTATTTCCACAAGGGAGCGCGAGGGCTGAATCACGAAGTGGTCGAAATGATCTCGAAGATGAAAAACGAACCGCGTTGGATGGCCGAACGCCGCCACGAGGCGCTTGATATCTATGACTCCCGGCCAATGCCGCAGTGGGCCAACACTAAATTGCTCTCCGAGATCGATTACGAGAATATCTACTACTATATGAAACCGATCGATGCCCAGAAACAGAACTGGAACGACGTACCGGAGTACATCAAGAAGACATTCGACCGACTCGGCATTCCCGAGGCGGAAAAGACATTCCTCGGCGGCGTCTCGGCGCAGTACGAGTCCGAGGTTGTGTATCACTCCATGCGCGATGACCTGAAGAAACTCGGGGTCCTTTTCTCCGATATGGATACTGGGCTTCGCGAACATCCGGAGGTCGTCGAAAAGTATTTCGGCACCGTGATACCGTCGACAGACAACAAATTCGCCGCGCTCAACACAGCGGTCTGGTCGGGCGGATCATTCATCTATGTTCCGCCGGGTATCGATGTCAAAGTGCCGCTCCAGGCGTATTTTCGCATCAACGCCGAAAACATGGGGCAGTTCGAGCGAACGCTCATCGTCGCAGACAAGGGCTCGCGGGTGCACTACATTGAGGGGTGCACAGCGCCGGTCTATTCGACCGATTCGCTCCATTCGGCCGTGGTCGAATTAATTGCCATGGAAGGGGCATATATCCGCTATACCACCATTCAGAACTGGTCACGCAACATCTTCAACCTGGTGACCAAACGGGCCACGGCGCACAAAAATGCAACGGTCGAGTGGGTCGATGGGAACCTTGGTTCTCGTCTGACCATGAAATACCCGTGTATTCAGTTGGTTGGCGAGGGGGCGCGCGGCGAAGTGCTTTCCGTGGCCTTTGCCGGAGTTGACCAGCATCAGGACGCAGGCGCCAAGATGATTCACGCGGCCCCGAATACGTCGTCGCGAATTACTTCAAAGTCGATATCCAAAGACAACGGGCGTGCGTCTTACAGGGGCCTGGTCAAAGTGCACAAGAACGCCGTCAATGTCAAGGTATCGGTTGAGTGCGACGCTCTCCTGATCGGCAAGGACGCGCGTAGCGACACCTATCCGACAATGGAGATCGACGCCGACCAGGTGCGTGTCGAACATGAGGCGCGCGTTTCGAAGGTTGCCGAAGAACAGCTATTCTATCTCACCAGCCGCGGACTCACCGAAGATGACGCCCGGCTGTTGATTGTCAATGGCTTTATGGAGCCGTTCACTAAGGAGCTGCCGCTTGAGTATGCGGTCGAACTGAACCGACTGATTCAGCTCGAGATGGAAGGCTCGGTGGGTTGACCATGAGTGCTGCGACAGATTATCGTATACCGGACATGTCCCCCGAACTGGCGCGAGGACCGGTCTGGCTGCAACGGAAACGCAGCGAAGCCAGAGAATCGTTCAATGGCTCCCCTCTCCCCCCGCGCGGGCTTCATTTGTGGCGCTACACGGATCCGAGCCGATTCCTATATGAGAAGGCCCAGATGGCGGACACGTCGTTTGGCGAAAACTATGACGCCGTCGAACGACTGGAGCTGCGACATCTGAACGACGGGCATATCGCGGCGCTGGTGACGGACCTCGGCGGCCGCACAATCACCGTTCATGGTCAGGACTATTTAAGCAAGCGCGGGATCATCGTCTTGCCGCTGTCGACTGCAGTCGAACAACACGCGGCGCTGGTCGAACCGTACCTGTACCGCCTGGTCAATGCGAACACCGGCAAGTTTGAAGCCATGAACGGCGCACTGTGGAACGACGGGATATTCATCCACGTACCCGACAACTGTTCGCTGGAGAAACCAATCCACCTGCTCCGCGAGGCAGGCCGAGAACGTTCGGCCCAGTTCCCCCGGCTGCTCGTGGTGGTCGGCCAAAGCGCCGAGTTGACGTTGATCGATGAATACGGCGGCGGTGCGACCGACCGCGCCGCGGGCGCAAGCCATTCGAATGGCGCTGTCGAGATTTTTGGCGGTACCGACAGTCGCACGCGATACGTCTCGCTGCAGCGACAGACCTCGGCCATGAACTCGTATCTGACGCACCGCGCCCGGCTGGACCGCGGCGCCACCATGCTGACGATGGCACTGGTATTCGGCGCTAATCTCTGCAAACAGAATTTCGGCGTTATACTGGATGGCCCCGGCGCTGAGAGCACCATGTACGGCCTGCTGTTCGGCTCGGACCATCAACAGTTCGACAATCACACGCTGCACCACCACGCCTCGGGTCGAACCAAATCAAATATCGATTTCAAGGTGGTACTGAGGGACAAGGCAATCTCGGCATACACGGGTCTCATTCGCATCGAACACAATGCCGAAGTGTGTGAGGCGTATCAAGAGAACCGCAATATGTTGCTCAATCCGGGGACGCGAGCGGAGTCGATCCCCGAGCTTGAGATCTTGAACGAAGAGGTCACCTGTACGCACGGTGCCACGGTCGGACCGATCGACCCGATGCAGTTGTTTTATCTGAACAGCCGCGGAATCGACAAGACCGAGGCAGTGCGGATGGTGGTGTCGGGCTTTGTCGCCTCCACCTTCCGCCTGGTGCCGGATGACCTGCGCGAGCGGATCACCGATTTTGTCGCACAGCGCCTGGAGAATCTCTGATTCATGGGGCGATTCGTGAGAGTGGCAGATGTCCAGGAGATACCGGAAGGGACAATCCGACCGTTTGAGGTTGAGTTCACGCGCTTTGTGATCGTGCATACGGCAGACGGTTTTTTCGCGATAGCGGACGAATGCAGCCATGATGGCGCGCCGTTTTCCGGCGGGAGAATTCGCGGCACGGAGATCATGTGCACGCGACACGGCGCGCGGTTCGATTTGCGGACCGGTGCGGTGACCGCCCCTCCGGCAGTTGCGCCCATTGATACTTACGACGTCAAGGTTGAAGGGAACGACGTGTTCATCTTCCTTGACTGACCGGTGAAGAACTGATTAGCATGACCGGGTACTATGAAAGCTGAAACCAATAATAAGCCGGTGGCGGCAGTGACGCAGTCGACCGGACTGGATATAGAGAAGATCAAAGCCGATTTCCCGATCCTCCGGGAGCGGATAAACGGCAATCGACTCGTGTATCTGGACAGTGCCGCCACGGCGCAGAAGCCGCAGGCAGCCATCGATGCCCACGCTGCCTATTACCGGAAACTCAACGCCAACATACATCGCGGCCTGCATACCCTGGCGGAACAGGCAACGGCAGCGTTCGAGTTGACCCGTGCACATGTGGCTCGATTCATTGGCGGGGTTCAGACCGAAGAAGTGATCATGACCAAGGGAGCGACCGAGTCCATCAATCTCGTGGCGTACACATGGGGTGAGAAGTACATCGGCGAGGGGGATGAAATAATCATCACCGAGATGGAGCATCACGCGAATTTCGTTCCGTGGATCATGCTGGCCGAGCGGAAGAAAGCTATCATCAAGCGGCTTCCGATCACGGTGTGTGGACATCTGGATTTGAGCGATTTCGAGAAACTGCTGACCCCGCGCACCAAGTTGCTTGCTCTCTGCCACGCCTCCAACGTGCTCGGGACGATCAATCCCATCAAAGACCTGGCGGCCAAAGCGCACCAACACGGCGTGACGGTATTGGCCGATGGCGCGCAGGCAGCGCCGCATATGCCGGTTGACGTGAAGGACCTCGGCGTTGATTTCTACGTATTCTCTGCGCATAAGATGCTCGGTCCAACGGGCGTCGGCGTCCTGTACGGCCGACGCGAACTGCTTGAAACGATGCCGCCGTTTAATTTCGGCGGCGAAATGATCCGCGAGGTCAGTTTCGAACGAGTAACGTTCAACGATCTCCCCTGGCGATTCGAAGCCGGCACACCGAATATCGGCGGTGTCGTAGCCTTCGATGCCGCGCTGTCCTACCTTGAGGAGATTGGTATGGACCGGATCCGCTGGCACGAGATGAGCCTGGCCAAGTATGCCATCGAACGACTGCTTGAGATACCCGGAATTGAGATCCAGGGCCCTCGGGAGATCGAGAATCGCGGGGGCGCGATATCGTTTTCGGACCCGAATATCCACCCGCATGATATCAGCACGTTTCTGGATTCCCGCGGGATCGCCATCCGGGCAGGACATCATTGCGCCCAGCCGTTGATGCGGGCTCTCGGAAAAGTTGCCACAGCCCGTGCCTCGTTGTATATATATAATGATGAAGCGGATATCGATGTGCTGTGCGAAGCCTTGCGAGCCATGAGAAAGTACTTCGGCGTATGAGCCATTCCCTCGACGACATGTATCGTGAGATCATTCTGGACCATTTCCGCTCCCCACGCGGCAAAAAGCCGGTCGACCATGCGGATATCAGTTCCAATGGCTTGAATCCGACGTGTGGCGACGAGATCTCCATGCAGGTGGAAATGAACGACGGGGTTCTCAAGGACATTCAGGTCAATTGCAGGGGTTGCGCCATTTCCGTCGCTTCGGGCTCGATGCTGGCGGAAGTGGTCAAGGGGCGCTCGTTTGATGAGGTGAAGACTATCGCCGAGGCCGTCAAGAAAATGCTCAAAGGCGAAGAGGTTGAGTTGCCACGGGACCTGGGTGATATCGATGCTCTCAAAGGGGTGCGCAACTTCCCGGTCCGCGTCAAATGTGCCCTTCTGGCCTGGGTCACGCTGGTGGAGGGACTGAAGAATTACGAGGCCGGCAAGCCGGAGATTACTACTTCCATCAGCACTGATGACGCCGAATAGAAGGTCGGCCGCCATGCCGGTTCCCACTAAAGTACAGATCATCGAGGTTCTCAAGCCGATTCACGACCCGGAGATCCGGATCGGCATTATTGACCTTGGACTCGTGTATGATGTTGATGTCGCAGATGATGGAGTCGTGAGAGTGAAGATGACACTCACCACGCCGGCCTGTCCGTACGGCGAAATGCTCTTGTCAATGGTTCATCGCGAGGTCGAGCAGCTCGACGGCGTCACCAAGGTCGAAGTCCTTCTGGTCTGGGACCCACCGTGGGACCCAAAAGAGATGTGTTCGGATTTCGCCAAAGACATGCTGGGAATTTGGTAAGTTTGCCGCACTAACCGTATTGCCGGTTCAGTACGCGGGCAGCGCGATAATCACATCTGGTGTTTTTCTTTTTCAGTATCCAAACGAATACTTGCGCAACCTGCCGCCAGGTCATTCGTTATAGGGAAGTACAATTCTTGACATTACTGGATCGGGCATGGAAGAAGAAAAAGCAAAACCTGATTTATCGTCTTTACGCATAGACCGGAGCAAACGGTACGATGACGACCGTCCGAGGAGCAAATGGTGGCGCTACCTGGCGGTGGCGGCGGCTATCGTCATAATCGTGGTTTCGTTCATTGTATTCCGCGAGCGCGTGACTCCTTCATTAAAAGTAAAGACTGCGGTAGTGAGTCTTGTGTCCGGCTCGGAGGCCGCGGCGTCACTGGTCGCAACGGGATACGTGGTGGCACAACGCAAAGCTGAAGTGGCATCAAAGGGAACCGGACGGCTGGCCTTTTTGGGCTTTGAAGAGGGGGACACTGTGTCTGCCGGTCAGGTGATCGCAAGTCTGGACAACGCCGACATCAAAGCGGCTCTGGAACAGGCGAAGGCTGCCCTGGGACAGGCCGAGGTTGACACGCTGAACGCCGGGCGAAATTATCGCCGGCAGGCGGACCTGCTCAAATCAGGCGCGGTCACAGACGCGCTCATGGAAGACGCCGAGGCCCGCTATAAGAGCTCTCTTGCCGCTTTCACCGGAGCCCGCGCAGCGGTCAGGGCGGCTGAAGTAAATCTCGAAAACACCTACATCCGAGCACCGTTCAGTGGTACCGTGTTGACAAAGAATGCGGAGGTAGGTGAGATCGTGGCACCTTTTGCGTCGTCATCATCCTCGAAGGGATCCGTGGTAACTCTCGCAGATATGACGTCATTGGAAGTCGAGGCCGACGTCGCCGAGGCCAATATCAACCGTGTGCAGGTTGGCCAGCCAGCCGAGATCGTCCTCGATGCCTATCCCACGGTCCGCTATCCCGCCCAAGTCAAGAAGATTGTGCCGACAGCCGACCGCTCGCGCGCAACCGTGCTCACCAAAGTCGCTTTCACTCAGATCGACAACAAAGTGATTCCGGAAATGTCTGCCATGGTTAACTTTTTCGTCGGTGGCGAGGCGTCCGCGGCGCAAGCTCCGACGATGCTGTCGGTACTGCGCGACGCTATTACGACCCGCGATGGCCAGTCGGTGACGTTCCGTGTTGATGAGGACCATGTCGCCATGGTGCCGGTGAAGACTGGCCGCGAGTTCGGTAAGACAGTTGAGATCCTCGAAGGATTGACGCAAGGAGACATGGTGGTCCTTTCGCCTCCCGGCAAGATGGCGACCGGACAGAAAGTGGACATAACCAAATAGACGGATAAAATGCAGTATGGCACAAACTCTTGTTCGCGTACAGTCGGTTTTCAAATCCTATTGGCGAGACAGCCTGGAGATTCCCGTGTTGCGGAATATTTCGTGCGAGATCCCCGAAGGGGAGTTCCTGGCGTTGATGGGACCATCCGGTTCTGGGAAAACCACACTGTTGAATCTGATAGCGGGGATCGACCGGGTGTCGAAAGGAAGTATTCAGGTTGCGGGGAATGATCTTTCGTCGCTTGACGACGCCCAGATGGCGCGGTGGCGTCACCGCAATATCGGGTTTGTCTTTCAGTTCTATAATCTCATTCCGGTTCTGAACGCATATGAGAATGTCGAACTGCCGCTCTTGCTGACCAGACTGAGCAAGAGCGAACGGAAGAAGCAGGTCGAGGCCGCATTGAACATAGTCGGTCTCGGAGACCGCATGAAGCATTATCCGAACCAGCTTTCGGGCGGCCAGGAACAGCGAGTTGCCATCGCCCGTGCCCTGGTGACCGATCCCAATCTCATTTTGGCCGATGAACCAACGGGCGATCTCGACAAACAATCGGCCGAGGATATCATGTCCTTGCTGAGCCAACTCAACAGTCAATACAACAAGACCATCGTGATGGTCACCCACGATCCCCGGGCAGCAGAGAAAGCGCATCTCATTCGCCGTCTCGATAAAGGCGAATTGGTTAACGGAGACGGCAGCCGGTGAAGTTTCTCAAACTGACATTCAGAAATGCCGGGCGTCATACCCTTCGCACGGTTCTGACGGTCTTCGGCATGGCCATCGCGGTGATGGCGTTTGCCGTCATTCGCACCGCTATCGAGGCGTGGTACAGCCAGGCCGAGGCATCATCACCCAACCGCCTGGTGACCATGAACAACGTGTCTATTGTTTTCACGTTACCGCTTGCCTACCAGTCGAAGATCGAGGCGGTACCGGGGGTCAACACCGTGGCGCACGCTCAATGGTTCGGCGGGGTTTATATTGATGCCAAAAACTTCTTTCCGAAATTCGCCATTGAAGCCGAGCCATATCTGAAGATGTATCCGGAATGGGTGGTGCCGGAGGACCAAAAGGAAGCGTTTCTTAAGGAACGAAACGCTGCGATGATTGGACGCAAGCTGGCCGACCGGTTCGGCTGGAAAGTCGGCGATGCAGTACGTATCGTCGGGGACATTTTCCCCGGCGACTGGGATTTCGTTATCCGTGCCATATATACCGGCGCCAAGGAAAACACCGATGAGAACTCCTGGATGTTCCATTACGAATATCTCGATGAACGGATGCGCCGGGAGACGCCGGCACGCGCCGGAGAGGTTGCCTGGTTCGTCGTGCAGATCGACGATCCCACCAGGGCAACGGCATTATCGGAACAAATTGACGCCTTATTCAAGAACTCACCCGCTGAAACCAAGACACAAACCGAGGAAGCTTTTGCACTCAGTTTCGTGGCCATGTCCGGCTCCATCATTGCCGGCATGCAGATTATCTCTGTCATGGTTATCGGCATTATCCTGTTGGTGCTGGCAAACACGATGGCCATGACCGCACGTGAACGTATCAGCGAATATGCCGTGCTCAAAACCCTTGGATTCAGTCCAAAGCACATTGTGGGCCTCATCTTCGGGGAGTCGCTCGTCATCGCCGTCCTGGGCGGTGCCCTGGGCATTGCGCTCACCTTTCCCATCGTTGGCTTGATGAAACTCGCGCTCTCCGCCTACTTCGGAGCGTTTCCACTCCCTGCGTTGACGTTCATACTGGCAGGCGGATCGGCAGTTGTGGTCGGTCTGCTGGCCGCCATATTCCCAGCCTCCAAGGCGCTGCGAACGACAATTGTCGACGGCCTGCGAGTGATTGATTGAGGAAACAAGTATGCCCAAGCTTCTGAGTTACTCCTACAAGAACAGCTTCGCACGGAAACTGACATCGATTCTGACTTTGTCCGGCATCGGCCTGGTGGTCTTTGTCTTCAGCGCCGTATTGATGCTGTCGAACGGTCTCGAGAAGACACTGGTAGCCACCGGGTCGGACAGCAACGTGATAGTCGTCCGCAAGGCCGCCAACACGGAGCTTGTATCACTTGTCAGCCGAGCACAGGCGGATGTCGTCAAGACCGACGCGGGTGTCGCGCGTGCGGCGGATGGAACGCCACTGTTTGCCAACGAGATCCTCGTACTCATCAGCCAGCCAAAACGCTCGAACAATGAGATTTCAAACGTCCCTGTCCGTGGTGTGGGCGAGGGCTCATTCAAGATTCGGCCGGCAGTGAAACTGGTCGAGGGCCGCATGTACCGCCCCGGCACCTCGGAGATCATCGCCGGAAAGAAAGTCGCCGAGACGTTCCAGGGTTGCGGTCTGGGTGAGACGGTGCGCTTTGGCTCGCGCGACTGGACGATCGTCGGCCTCTTCGAGGCAGGCGGATCCGGATTTGAATCGGAACTGTGGGGTGATATCGACCAGTTCCTGGCGGCGTTCGAGCGTCCGGTATTCTCCTCGCTGACATTTGCTATCGATCCCGGTCACTCGCTGTCGGAGATCGAGAACCGGCTGGAGAATGATTCACGCCTGACGGTCGACGTGATGTCGGAGAAGGAATACTATCGCCTGCAATCGGCCACTTTCGCCACCTTCATCAATATCCTCGGGGTCGCTATCTCCGTGATATTCTCGCTCGGCGCGATTGTCGGCGCCATGATCACCATGTACGCGGGCGTGGCCAACCGCACGATAGAGATCGGAACGTTGCGCGCGTTGGGGTTCTCGCGCAACTCCATCCTGGGAGCGTTTCTATTTGAATCACTCTTCATTGCCGTCGTTGGCGGATTGGTCGGTATTTCGCTCGCATTCCTTCTACAATTGGTCGAGGTTTCCACGACCAATTTTGATACGTTCGCCGAGCTCGCATTCTCATTCCGCATGTCCCCAAGGATCGCCCTGTCATCGATGATATTCTCAGTGATCATGGGGCTACTCGGTGGTTTCCTGCCGGCTGTGCGGGCATCACGACTGCGCATTGTTCAGGCACTGAAGACGCGGTAAGGTCAGAGTAACATCTGACGTTTGCGTCCGGCTACGGCTGCAACTGCTAACGTCACCGTTATGAGCGCGAACGCCAGCGAGATGGTTGGGGCCACTGTTGGTGTCGCACCCATGAAGTCCAGAAACGGTACCTGGTTCATGGGGCCGATGTACCAGAGTACTACGTAGAGCGCTTCGAACAACAGGGCCCGCCCGGTACAGACACCCGCGGCCAGCGCCAGGGTGGGAACAAACAGCACCCCCACGCCCCACGCAAAGACACTGGTCAACTCCCCGGCGACAATAAAGCGAATGGCCATTCCGCAGCCGGCTGCTGCCGCCACGAGTGCCCCCGTCACCCACATGGCGGGCAATTGACACCCAAGAGACTCTGGCGCGGAGAAAATGAGCTGTTCCGTCCGGTGCTTGGTCTCTCGGGTACCCAGGCAGGACCAGATGGCTACCGGCCAGATCCATGCGAGTGGATAGAAATACTGCCGCGCTACGGAGATTGGCGTCACCAATGTCAGGATGATCAGGCCGGCCATCACCAGATACCACCACCGATCGACTCCTTTGAGAGCGAGCCGGACTTCAGCGCGGAGAAGCGACAGGAATTTCGGCCGGCACGCAATGAATAATGGAGTCAGGTTGACATGCGCATTGACCGAGGGGATTGCGACAGGTTCTTCAGATTCTCTCTCATCTCTTTTCACGCGGCCGCGTGGAGAGACCGTCAAGGACTCGAATCGCCGGAAGATGGGCGTGGCACACACCACGATGACCATCGCCAATACAACCCACACCAGTCGCTCGAGAATTATTCCACTCGTCCAGTCCATCCCATTCCAGACAAACGTGCGAGTCGACTCCCCCCGCGTATTGTCGAGTATCTGTACCCCCAGCGACATGTTCGTAAAGGTCTCCCCGGTTGCATCGGTGGCCTTGCGTATCATGTCGGCAAACAAGCGAGTAATGCCGGGCGGATCATTCATGGGCACCAACGAAACGTTCGGATTCCCCGAGGGCAACAGTGCCAGGACCAGTATGAAATTCCACAGGAAGAAATATGCCACATTGCCCGCGGCGCCCCGGAGCCCGGGCGTCACTTCAAACAACACGGCGATCGACGAAACGACCAGCAGGTAAGGCAGCGCCATGATAAGTGAGGGCGCCACGAGATGCCAGATGTTTAGATGAACATCTTCGGCGCGAATGAGCTGTGTTACCAATGTGCTGACCAGTAATGCGCATACGACAGAACACAGGACTGAGAAATTGCTGAGCATTTTCCCGCACAAGTATTGGAAACCAGTCATGCGGGTCGACGCCAGCACTTGAGCCACTCTGGTGTCGCGATCGCGCGCGACGGCATTGCGCACGAGATAGAACCCGATAAGCGAAAGGAAGGTCGAACTCATGAGCGAGAAGACGGCGCCAATCCAGGCCGAATTGTACACGCCACGCAGATTGCCGAGCGCCACTGTCACATAGCCGGAGTTGGATGCCGGTGCAAACAAGTATCCGACGTACAGGCTGAGCACGAGCACGATGAGAAAGCCCGGTCGACGAACCCGTTCGAGAAAGTCGGCCCGTGCGATATGAAAAAGCACCGGCAGCGTACTCATGCGCCGGCCCGCGCGCGATCGTGAGCGACATACCACAAGTAGATATCTTCGAGTGTCGGTGTCGCCTGTTGCGCTCCGTCGCCAGGATCTTTGTCGGCCACCAGTCGGATGCGCAGAGAATCCCCGCGACGGACGACTGCCGTCACCAGGAACTGTTTTCGAAGCGCCGGGAGGTCTCCTGCATGTGTGGTCATCTCCCACAGATTGCCGTCCACCGTGGCCAGAAGCTGATCGACCGGAGCGCAGACAAGCAGCTTCCCTTGATTGATGAGAGCGATGTTGCCAGCTATCGATTCAACATCAGAGACGATATGAGTGGAGAGAATGATAATCCGCTCGCCGGACAGATCACTCAGCAGATTCCGAAAACGGACCCGTTCTTCGGGGTCGAGTCCGGCGGTGGGCTCATCGACGATGAGAAGCTTTGGATCGTTCAGAAGCGCCGACGCAATCCCTACACGCTGACGCATCCCTCCGGAGAAACCGCCAAGCGCCCGCTTTCTCACATCCTGGAGATTGACCAGAGTGAGCAGCTCGTCAATTCGACGCCTGGCCACAATCCCATGCAGTCCTTTGGTCGCCGCAAGGTACTCCAGGAACTCTTGTGCAGTCAGGTTGGGATAGACACCGAAATCCTGCGGCAGGTACCCCAGTACCTGTCGAAGCTGATCCGGTTCAGTGATCGTGTTGATACCATTCCAAACGACCGTGCCTTCGGTTGGCTTGGTAACGGTGGCCAGAATTCGCATGAGCGTAGACTTGCCCGCGCCGTTCGGGCCCAGCAGGCCAAGCACGCCCGGACGAACGGTAAGACTGAATTCGCACAGTCCCCAGACGTTCCCTCGGTAGCGCTTACTCAGTTGTTTGATCTCAAGCACGAGGCACCTGGCCCCCTTTCACGGATTGGAAATCTATGGTATGATAATCTACGACAGAGGCAGGAGGTTTGTTGCCGTTTGGTGTCGAGGTTCGCTTCTAAAATGGAGCGGGTATAACCAGAATCTTTTCCGATCGCAACTGTGGTCGTAGTCAGTTGGGCCAGTGCGCGTTCACCAGATTCAGACCATCAGCTGAGATCTCGCAACCAGTGATGTCGCTTTCGCCAATCACCTGGTCAGTCTCATCCAGGAACTGGATATGGAGATCATAGGTACCGGTAGGAACCACAAAGTCAGCCACATAGACTCTTCCGGGGAGAAACTGCGCCGAGCGAAGGTCGGCGTTTTCGGATAGCTCAGTGCCAACATCGATGGCCGCTTTCTTGAGCCAACCGCCGAGACCACCGGTATCCGCCTTCTTCTTCATCTTATGTGTCGTCAGCCCCTTGGCCAGGCACCGGGCAATTGTCTTGAAATAGATGAGTGATTTCTTCGCTTCAAATGTCTCCTGCGCCACCAGGTTCATATCCTCAAGCAGCTGGAGATCCCCAAGAACAGCGTTACCGGAGAACACTCGGACCCGAGTCACTTGCGACGGTCGCACCTTCAGTTGCGGTATCGAGAACTTGAAGTAATAGTCTTCGGACACCTCGACAGGTAAATGACCGTATTCGACGTCGGCGGAATCCGGTCCATCATACATGATTTGCACGAGGTCGAGATCCTTATCGGTCCGAAGTCGCAAATTGAGTGCTCCCTTGACGGGACTGAGCCCGGTCAATGCCACAATGCTGAGAAGGGCTCCGCTGTCCGAACTGTATCGCACGTCCGGAGGCGCGAACGGATAGATATGTGGCTGCGTCCGGAAGGCGTCGAGCAGCGCCTCTCGGTCGATTCGGGCGTCATCCAGCTTGCCGTCGGCGGCATACAGATGCATGCTCAGGTACCGCGCAAAGGCATCGTTATTGAATCGGACTTCCTTGATCTCATAGGCGATGCGAGCCGACACGGTATCGGTAGTATCGCCGCGTTGATATTTGGCAGCAGCATCCGCATATTTCTGTTCAAGAAGCTGGAGTTTCTCGTTCGCGCGGCGAACTTCGACAAAGGCATCATCGAACTGATCCTTTGACAGGTAGTTGAGCGCTTTGATGAGGTTGGCATAGAGGATCTCGTAGTCTTCGCCGGCGTATTCCAGGACGTTATCGTTGAGCAATAACGATGCCGCTGCCCGCGATACGCTTTTGGTGAACAACTCATCCGCAGCCAACTCCGCCTGATGCAGGCGTTCGGTGCTTGAGTCATATTGACTGGCGTAATGGTACAAGAGACCGGCGTCCAGGTAGTACAGGAGCCGGTCCTTGTCACCAAACATGCCGTTTTGCCTGGCGGTCTCAATCTGCGCCACGGCTGCGCCGTATTTGTGGACGCGCAGTTCGGCTGCGATTGGCTCGTAGAACTTGGTCTTGGTCGCCAGCGACGAGCAGCCCAACAGAACAAGAAGTCCCGCCGAGACAATGAACCCTATCGTGCGCCAAGCCCGAAACATATGCACAGCGGCGGCTACCACTTCCGGCTGCCGCGCGAAATACCCTTCTTGATCTCTTTGCTGCCGATCCAGACTTTTTCGTTGGTCTCGATGTTGATGAGCTGGAGGTCCGTCTGGTAAAAGATGGCCTTGTTTTTCTCCTCCTGGTCGACAACCGACTTGACGGAGCCAGACAACAGGAAGTCGGCGCCCGTCTCTTCGCGCAGCTTTTTCATAGTCTCGCGCGATGCCGATTCCGCCTGGTCCATCCGTTCTTCACGTACCTCACCCCGTTCTTCTTTGGAGGCGACGAATTTTACTTTACCGGAGTTGAGCAGTTCGCGCTCGAAGTCCTTGGTGAACACTTCGGTGTCGATATGTTCGCTCGACAGATTGCGGATCGTCCCCACCGTCACCACCGGCTGGCGGCCGTTCTTGGCGACGAAGTCATACAGCCAAGGGCGGCCGACCGCGTCGGTGATCATTTCTTGCGCCACCATCCGCGAATCGGTGTCGTTCCAGTTGCCGCTCAGGTCTGTGACCGTTTCCGGTTCGAGACGTGTCACCTGTTTGGAGCTGCTGCAGGAAATCACCAGACAGACGACTGTTGCAAGACCCAATACCTTCTTCATGTATCCTCCACACAATGGTTTGATTCTGTTCGCACCTTTCGCCCATGGCCGGTCAGGGAGTTCGGTCCATGAATTCCGAGGGTAATCATCACGAGATTATATCGGCCGGGCTTCGGCCGTTCAACAACAATTGCAACAAGTAGAATCGAGCACCCGGGTTCAGGAAAATCGTTGACAAAATAGTCTCATTTGACTTATTTTAAGAGTGAAATAGGCGACAATGGCCGGGTATCTAATCAACCAACGGGTGGCTATCCTGTCGCCGCGTCCGGCTTCGACTTTCTTAGCGTCATACATCGATCGGAGGTTGTGTATGGTCCGCTCTCTATGGAGACTGATTGTCGCCATGGTGGGGCTGCTGGTGCTGGGGGTTACGGCATCCGCTCAGTCCTACTTGAGTACTTGGAATACATATGGGGGTGGCACAAACGGAAGCGTCATGGCGCTCACCGTCTTTGAGGGTGATCTGATCGCAGGGGGGGCCTTCACCGTCGCCGGGGACGTGGCCTGCCGATCGGTTGCGCGGTGGAATGGCAGCAATTGGCAACCGATTGGCCTTGGACTGCACGCATCAGTTGAAGATTTTGCCGTTTATAATGGCCAGTTGATCGCCGCCTGTGAGCCGAGCATTTACCAAGGAGAGTATGTCGACACGGTGACGTTTTTGGCACGTTGGGACGGTGCCAACTGGATCGATCTGGGATTCGGCTCTGGTCAGGATTTCAATTGCCTATTGGTATGGGGAACAAAGCTGGTGGTTGGAGGACATTTCGACAGTGTGGCCGGCGTGCCCACAAACGGGGTGGCCATGTGGGACGGTGTCAGTTGGCAACCGCTCGGCACGGGGCTCGATGGTCGAGTGATGGCACTTGCGGATTACAATGGCGATTTGATTGCGGCGGGTTGGTTCAAAACCAACGGCAACGGAGATACTGTCAACTATGTCGCCCGATGGGATGGTGCCTCGTGGCAGCCCATGGGAGCTGGATTCGCCTGGTGGAGTGAATGCCTGGGTATCCATAACGGTCAACTAGTGGCCGGCGGGCATATTCGGCTTGGTCCAGATCATACTAACGGGACTGTCATGGTTTGGAACGGATCCGACTGGGAGGTATTTGGTGGACTGCTGGATGAGCACGAGATTCCAGTGTCTGGAGTCATTCAACGGGGAGCTGGTCATAGGGACTAATTGGATCGATGGATATCGCTGGACCGGCACCGTCTGGGAGCCCTTGGGACTACACGATATCTATGCCATGACTGTCCATGACAACACATTAGTCGTCGGGGGCACTCTCAATACGACAGAGCTGCACCGGATTGCCGGCAAACCTTCGTTCGATGTTGATTCTGACGGCACTTAGGATTACTACGACAACTGCCCGTTGGAGCCAAATGCTAATCAGTCAGATGCCGACGGCGACCACATGGGCGATGTCTGCGACTCTTGCTATGCCTGCGAAAAAACAGTCTACCTTCATCACGCGAACGGCCAGAAATCCGGCGACACGCTTTTTGCAGGAACGCCGGTTCGGTTTATATTTGCTTTGAGCGGGCTTGCTCAGAATACGGTCGTAGGGATAGTAAATGCACTTCGGATGTACACCCCGGACGGCGCCTCATGGTCGGCTCCCGTTATCGATTCGGTGAACGGTTGGCACAACTACTTCGATGCGGCGGCCGTCTTGCGCAGTTCGGTTCAGTCTGTGGGGAACGATAGCCTGTCGGCAGGCGGATTTGCCATCGCCTCTGGCGGTTGGCCCGCTGGACTGAACCAAGCGATCTATCACATCACAGCGGCATTCACGTCGACATCGAACGGCAAGCACGTGTGCATAGATTCGCTCATGAATTATCCACCGTACGACTTCAAAATTGGCGGGGGTAGTGTACCCCCGATTATACCATACTGGCCCGGTCCCTATTGCTTCACAATCTACGCCTGCGGCCAGGGACTGGCAGGGAATGTGGATTGCGATCCGAGCGACGTTGTCGATATCGGCGATCTGAGTGCGATGGTGGACAGACTGTTCGTCACTCTTGAGCCGTTTTGTTGCTATCCAGAGGCGAATTGCGATAATGATGCGGCGGGTGAGGTCGACATCGGTGATGTCACCGCGCTTGTTGAGCACTTGTTTTTCGGGCAGCAGATTACTCGCAGTTGTGAATAGAGTCTGAGTCTTAACAGACAGCAATCGCCCCGGCCATCGAAATCGAGGCCGGGGCGTTCTATTTCTCTCAGTGCTGCGCAAATCTTGGTCTTTGTTCACTGACTGCTTGATATGTGTCTCGCACCTTCAGCCACTCCGCAAAGTAAAGCATGCTCCCAAACTGCGGTTCATCCAGAATGCGCTCGACCAGCGGTTGGCTATCCACTGAGTCTGCATCAAGCCAGGAATAATAGTGGCCGGTGGCGCGAAGCAACATGGTTCGTGACATCCCTTCGGCGAGTGCCACAGTATCGTAACGCAACTGTGCGTAGTTGCCGGGGGCTGTCGAGTAGTACAGCGTGTCATTTGATACGAGCTTCAGCATGACATCGGTGCCGGTCTCGGAAGTGGCTGATGCCAGCCTCGCCGGCGTTACCATAATCGATTCGTCCGGACCAAAATCGATACCGACATGATCCAGCCGCCAGAGATCGGCGCAGCTTTCGAGCTTGACTCTGACCGTGGCACCCGCAACATCGGCCAGGTTCAAGACCGCGAGGTTTGTGACTGTCGAACGGGGTCCGATCGGGGGAAGAACACCCTGAGTAACCCATCGGCCATCCATCCAGACCGACACCTGCAGGCCACCCTCGCGCAGGAGCCAATTGACCAACCGTCGGCGCTCCAACGAGTCGGTATTCAGTTCATGATACCAGTCCAGCTTGCCCGGGCCACGGAGTGAGAACAGCTTTTCCAGAGCGAAATATCCGAGGTTCGTCGCGCGAGCAGTGACTACCAGTTTGGCGGCTGTTGCCGTTTCGGGCTTCTCAAACTCACAAATGAGGCCATCACGTAAGCGCGTTATCGAGGAGTCGATATCCATTTGTCTCGTTTCCCAGAATCGGCCGTCTTGTGCCCTTATCTCATGCGCGGCCGGGCTGCCGTCGAGTCCAACCGCCATCGTCGGTCCATGAACATCCTGCACGGTGTGAAGTATGTTTCGAATATCGGGTATGATGCGTGTCCCATATGGATGGTCCGCAGCCAGCAATGCCAGTTCGTTCACATGCTGTGATTCGGGAGACTGGTTGGCCAGCGCCAGGCGATAGGCGCCGTCAACGATCGTCAGGTGCGCCAACGGCTCAACCACCGTTCGCTCCAGACCGCGGCAGACCGAACCGGCAAAGGTCTCGGACTCGAATTGATACGACTTTCCATCATATGAGAACACATACGGACAGGAACCGCCTCCCCCACCCGAAACCGGATACGAGATTTCCACACCCACGACGCCAAAGCTGCCCGATCCGAGGGACTGGGCAGCACTGGCCGTTAGAAAACCAATGCAACCCCAGGCCAGCAGGTTGACCGCCGGGTCGATCTTGTTCGTTTGCACGATAGAGACGTCCGAAATCGGTATTGAGCCGGAGAAGAATTTCCCGGCGCTGTCGTGTGGAAATCTGAGCCCATAGCCTGTTATCCTCTTGGCCGTTACCGTACCCCGATCGAGCCGATAGGTTGTTCCGTCTTTCATCAGCAGTTCCATTTTACCCGAATCGGTCTGCCTCAGGCGGGACGCAGGTACCGCCTGCAGGGTATGGATGCAACCGGACACCAGTCCTGCCACAATCAGGGCTGCCAACGTCGCACTAGCGATACACATCTTTGCTCTCATACATACTCCTTCCCGGAGGAACCGTTATCGATCTTGCAAAAGACGAGGCAGGCATTCCGCCCGCCAAAACTGCAGTTGGCGGACACTGCCGCCTGAATGTCTGTCTTATGGCTTTTGTCCCCCGCGCAATTGATGTCGCATTGGGGGTCACGTGGAGTGCTATTGATCGATGGCGGGATCACTTGTCGATCTACCGCCAGTGCGATCACCGCAGCCTCCAGTGCGCCGCACGCTCCCAGGAGATGTCCGGTCACCGGCTTGGTTGAGCCGCAGGCCGGCTGATTCTCCGTTGGTCCGAAAATCGCCCGCACTGCATTGCACTCGGCAGGATCATTGGCAGAAGTTGCCGTCCCATGCAGATTGACATAGCCGATTTCTCCTGGGGCGAGTTCTGCATCATCGAGCGCTTTCCGAATGGCTACAGCCAGCATCACGCCCTCGGGGTCAGGCGAAGTCGGATGGAACGCATCGCAGGTTTCAGCAAACCCTGCAGCCCGGCAGTACATCTTCGCCCTTCGCAGGATTGCGTGCTGACGTTCCTCAAGTACAAGATACACCGCTCCTTCACCCAGTACGAAACCGTCGCGATCGGCGGCAAATGGCCGGCACGCCGCGTGCGGGGAACCATTGAACTTTGACAGCACACCCGCGTGAACGAAGGGGCGAACAATATCAAGGTGTAACGGCGCCTCGGTCCCCCCGACGATCGCAACGTCGAGGTCACCGCGTTCAATGCCGCGAAGTCCATGACCGACGGCGCAGGCTGATGACACGCTGCCGTGCGATAGGGTCACCGCCGGACCTTTGAAGCCAAACTGCATGGCGATGGCGCCGGATGAGTTGCCCGACATGCCGCATACCAATATAGATGGGCCGTGCGCACAGTTGTCCCCTGCCAACGACTTTCTCAGTTGCTCGATGACCAGCGCCGTCGAACCAAGGGAGGAACCGTCGAAAACACCGCATCGTTCGGGGGACGCCGGTGAGGTGTTCAATCCGGCATCGGCCAGCGCCATTGTCGCCGCTCCCAGCGCGAATTGCGCCGAACGGTCGAGCCGCCGGGCCATTTTGCGTGGAACGAACCGCTCAGGATCGAATCCCACCACCTGAGCACCGATCCGCACAGCCAATCCACTCGCTTCGGCTTCCGGCCAAGGCTGAACTGCCGAAACACCTCCGACAACATGACGCCAGAGTGCGTCGGCTCCCAGGCCGCAGGCCGTGACGGCGCCTATCCCGCTTATGATCACCTGTCGCTGCATAGCCCAATCTCTCAGAATGCGACCACCAAACCGGCCGAAAGCCAGAACGCATCCATCGAAGCCTTGGCCGTGATGTTGTTTCCTTGCGGCAGATATCCCAACCCCTCTCTTTTCATTTCTCCCCCGATCACGTATTTTGCCGAGACGTACAGCGATTGTCTGGTTCGCTCCGGATCGCGGAACTCGATTAGTGCGACCAGTGGATAGCCAACCTCCGGACCGGTGTCAACCTCCACCCACTGCATGGTGCCGCCATCGTTTGTAGGTGAGCTATAGGTGCGATAGGCGCGCACCCGCTGGTAGGCAATGCCGGGGCCGAACGACATGCAGATGGATCTTTGCCTGAGTAGCGTAACAAGCATGCTCATGCTGAAATGCTGACGTCTCGCGTGCCCTGATGACGGCTTGCCGCCGATCACACCTTCAAACCATGCCGAGAACCGGCGACTGACATGGAGTCGCAGACCGGCGATTGCAGTCACGCTTCGGCCGGCAAGATCGCCACTCTGCGGAACGCCATAGTAATCTTCGACCGAGTGGAAAGTCTCTTTCAACTCATTATAGCTCGCCCACTCCCACACCGCTCCCATGTTCACGCTGAGGTGTGGGTAGGAAGGAACATATCGCCGTGTTTCAGCTTGCACAATGCTGTCGGGAGTTTGGAGAACCGGTCGAGTAGTGTCATCGAAAATCTGACCCCGAGCCGATTCGCCCAGCAGCACCACCCAGACAAGACTGAAAATTATTAGTGTTCGCATGTGACCTACCTCGTCTCCGCAGTGTCGACGACTTCCAAGGATGTCAACACGTACTGGTTGAGTAGTTGGAGACTGTACCTGCCAAACGCCCCAGGTTCATCCAGTAACTGCGCGATCAGTTTGTCCTGTGGCTCCCCCTCGCCGCATACATGAATCGTGTAATAACCGCTGCACTTGACGACATACGACCGGGTGAGCCGCTCGACACGCGGCGGCACTTCGAACTCCACATCCGCCCAGTCGAGCGTGCTTGGCATTGCGTAATAATTCTGATCGAGGTTGGCCAGTCTGCGTCTTTGATCTTCGCTTCGATAGTCCAGCGCGCGGGCGGCCGCCAATTCCGTCACACGCACCGGCGAAGACCAGCCATATTCAACAGCCGCCCGATTGATCATCCAGAATCCGGCAGTCGATTCGAGTCGGACCCTGAGAAGCGAATCGGACGAGTGCGGCAGCCGGAGTACGACAGCCACATCGCGTGGAACCGCCGGGCCGATCTCCCATATTGTGCCGGCATGGCGCCAGGTGCCTTGATCCCACACTTTCACCAGCAGCATCCCCTCTCGAATCATTGCCTGCATAAGTCTCGACCTATCCGGTTCCGAGTTGTTCAATGAACGATACCAACTCTCAAGCGAGTCCCCCTGCAACGAGAGGATATGCCCAAGCATCTCAGCCGACCAGGCCGAGTTTTGACCGTTGAGAATCAGCGTGGCCGAGTCTACTCCCGGCGGCAACGAGAACTCCAGAACCAGACCGTCGCGGACCTGGTTAATATCGGCGGGATCTCGACCGAACGGGTTACTCACCCATGTACGGTCGTCTGTTTCCCGCAACATCTCCGACAGATTCGCTCCTCGATCATCATAGGCTTGGATTGGCGCAACAGGTGCAGCAGTCACCCGCAACGTGCCGTCAAAGGTCGGTACAACATGTGTGCCGGGTGAATGGTCGACTGCCAGTAACTTGAGTTCATCGACATACTGCGTCTCCTCCAGTTCGTTGGTAATGCGTATGCGGCAGACACCGTCGACATCACGCAGGGAGTCAAGGGTCACCCAGTCAGTCCGCTGAGCCGCCCGGAAGATCGCCCCGCCAAACACCTCGGCCTGGCGGTGATATTTCTGACCGTCGAAACTATAAATGAACGGACAGGACCAGGTACCGTTACTACTGCTTGAGGTCAGGCTCATGTCCATGCCTCCGGAAGCGGCGAAGGCGATAACGGCTGCAATGACTGCCGCATCAATAATAGCTCCGATAATGAGGCCCGTGGTCTTGCCGTGCACTCGATTTTTCACCCAGACCTGCTCGATCTGATCCACCGGAATCACCAGTTGTATCGAATCATTCAGGATCACAAGCGACGACAAAAGCGGCACGTGATGGTTCTGCACTGCCGACGTTATGTCAGCCCCTGACAGCACGAAATCGTCTTTGACTACAACCGCGTCGATGTTCCGACTGTCAATCCTCTGGATGGCGCCACTCTCATTATTCTGCACGGTCAAGAGGCAAGTCAGTGTCCCGTCGGTCGTCATTGACTCCAACGTATCACGTTTCTGGTACGGGTCCACCGGGCGGTACCGCCTGTCATAGCCGATAAGCGTACACCGCATGGAATCGCCATTGTGAGTGGCTATTGATAATGTGTCCCCTGGTCGGGGGAGCCTTGCGGCAGAGGGGTCAGTGTCATGTTCGCGTGCAAATCGGTCGGCGTAGGCCGCCGCGTCCGCCTCCGAGACGGTGACGAACCTTCCTGAATCCTGTGACCCGTCCGTTCGAAAGATGGTCACCTTTTCGTTCCGTTTGAGAGTCTGCCACTCCCATCCCGGCACCGGCTTCTTCTTTGGCTTGCCTGAATCCGCAATTGCCCCAAGCCCAAGCCCGATGAGGGTGCAGCCAAGAGTAGGCAGCAGTATTGCTCCCGTCGCCAGGAGTATCAACGCAAGTCTTGATCGATGTGCCATCTGAATCACTTCCTTCTATTCGCAGGCTATGCCTACCGAACGGACGCGCGCCGATCGGAGGGCTCCATGCCCTCCGAAGGCGCGTGCGTCGGCCCCCTCTGCATCAAATTGCCCCCGGCGTACAGTGGATATCGAGTGTAAATACATTGTGAGCGCTTGTACTCACACGCAGTGTCGATCTCAGCACCCCGTGATTCGGCGCATCGACCGGTAACATCTTCTGCAGGCGATAGCTCGAAACCGCCACATAGTTGGTCATGAATAGCGACTCGTGTCGCTCGTACACTCTTGCCGGATACGTCTCGCCGACCGGCGTGGGCGGATCGGTCAGCGGATTCACCGGTGTCAGATTGAGCGACCCTTGAGCGATGAAACCGGCCACATACTTGCCGTCACTGGTGAGGCGTACCACTTGCCGCATATGGACCGGTCCATTCGCGTAGAGATAATCGAGCGGTCCGGATGAGCAAAATGGCTTCGGTATTACCTGGTCGAAATTGATGACGAAATCCTGCACCCAGATACCGGGCGTCCAAGTCACACTTCCCCCAAGGTTGAGAATCATGGCGACCCCATCAGTACCGATCGGCACCGGCGCGGAGACATTTCCCAGAGGACCGCCTATGAGAGCGCGCAATTCCACCGGTAAGCCGTTGTATATGATATCCGGGATCTCCCGAAACGGAGCCGGATTGATCTGACCTGTCGGCATCATAGGAATGTCCGGATCGAGCAGACCGCTCCTCATGAGATCCACGATGACGAACTGCTCGGCCACTTCCCACGAAATCACCTGATGATTAGTCGTGCCAGGCACCTGAATTTCGAAATGCACATTGGCCAGAGTCCAATCCCCCTGGCGGAACAGGCGAAGATGGAACCTCGCCGGCCCGTACGAACCACACGCCAGTTGGATGGCGCTGCCGGTCCAGCCTTCAGTTTCTCCATATGCGGTTTGCATGTCTCCGGTGACATCATCGAGCCATCTGCTATTGAATGGTGAGGCATCCGGAAAGCCGATCGCCGTCCTGTCGCCGTCGAGCGATAGTAAAGCCGCACGAATGTCTCTCGGATCGGCGTGTCCGACAAAGATGAGATTGATCGGATCCTGGCCCTGGCTGGAAAAGTCGTTCCCCGTAAACGGCCAGAATGTTAGCGCATTGTCGCCGAATGCAACTGTTGTAAGTGGTCCCGGCGGTGGGGTCGGCGTGGGGCACACGGCTGTCTTCGCAGTCAACCCGGCTGCGATTGCATCAACATCCAGATTCTGCGGCTCCGACTCTTCGACCGCCTCGATCGGTGCGGCCTGGTAGTTGCTCCCCTGAATTGTTTCCTGTGTTCGCTGGCATCCGAGAGCGAATAACGTGGCGACGACTGCCAACAGGCCGAGTAGTGTAAGTCTCCTCATCTGATTCTCCTTCCCCGACCATCGTGGTCGGAAATTGTCTTGGCTGATCATTTGCCCTGTGTGAGCTGCCCGCCTGTTATGCAACCCCAATGCCGACTGAACGTGGATACTTCAGGACGTGATTATCTCAATGGGACACAATATGTTACGCGGTCGACGGGCCTTCCGGCGACCGGTCCAGTTCTGGATAGCATTTAATCCGGTTGACCGGAGGGTGGTTAGTTGCTATCTTGTTATGGGCATTTCATGAAAGCAGAAGAGAATCAGATTCCCGAACATTCGGATGTCGAACGTCTGCGCAGAGCGTTGGGTGAGTTACGACTCATCAATAGTCTGATCGCGCGTATCAGTCAGGTGCGCGAGGTCAACCATATCATGGATTTGATCCTGGGGGAGCTGGTGCGCGCCACGCAAGCGGACCAGGGACTCATCAATCTGGTGACCCCGATGGCCGAGGGGGATGCATTGACGACGGTTGTTCGAACATCAAAATCGAAGGCTGAGACTACCCCGTTCAAAGCAAACGAACTGATTTGCGGCTGGGTGCTCACCAATCGCGTGTTGTTGAAGATCGATGATCTCGATCATGACGAGCGGTTTTCCGGTATGTCATCGTCGAACGGTCTGTTCAAGTCGGTCATTTGTTGTCCGATGCTGGTACGCAACGAAATCATTGGCCTGACCAGTCTCGTCCGAAGTGCCGGCAAGGGTCCGTTCACCGATGAGCACTGCCGACTCGTAGGCATACTAACCTCGCAGTCGGCTCAATTGCTCAGCAACGCGCGTTTGCTGGAAGAACTGGCCGCCAAGAACGAACTCCTCGAATTGTCGCGGCAGAAACTCCACGATGAGTATGCCCGGCTGCAGTCCGAAGTCTCCGCCACGTTCGCTTTTGAGCAGATAGTCGGCAAATCGGCTCCGATGAAACGAGTCCTGGCGCTGGCGTCTAAGTTCAGCTGCACTGACTCGGCCGTTCTTATCGTGGGCGCCACCGGTACCGGCAAAGAACTGCTGGCCCGGGCCATCCATTACAATTCGCCCCGGAAGGATCGCCCGTTCATCATAAAGAATTGCGGCATCAAGACAGAATCCCTGTTGGAATCGGAGCTGTTCGGACATGTGAGAGGCGCCTTCACCGGCGCCGACCGCGAAAAACGGGGCCTTTTTAAGGAAGCCGATGGCGGCACGATATTTCTCGATGAGATCGGCGATGCTCCGCTCTCCACCCAGGCTGCGATCCTTCGGGTCATACAGAGCGGCGAGATCAGACCGTTGGGATCGACGAAGACCGAGTATGTGGATGTGCGGGTGCTGTCGGCGACGAACAAAAACCTGAAGGACGAGATTGCCAGGGGGAATTTCCGCGACGACCTCTACTATCGCCTCAATACGTTCACGCTGGAGTTGCCGTCTCTGGCGGAGCGCACCGAAGATATTCCGCTCCTTATCAATCACTTTCTTAAGCGGCTTCGGATCAAGCTCGGCGTGGCGGAGCTGCACATCTCACCGGGCGCGCTTGAACGCTTCTTGAGATACGACTGGCCGGGCAACGTGCGTCAATTGGAACATGAACTGGAGCGGGCGGCCGTGGTGTGCGGCTCGGACGGGGTGATCGAAGTGACCGACCTCTCCCCGGTTCTCGCGGCCCCGGCCTTTTCCGGCGAACAGTCGAACTCTTATCGAGGAGAGCTCCGCCTGGTTGTCGAGCGAGTTGAGCGAGAGATGATAGCCCAGACGCTTAAGGAGCACGAGGGGAATATCATGCAAACGGCGGAGGCGCTGGGTCTGACGAGAAAGGGCCTGAAAGACAAAATGGACCGCTACGGCATCAAGCGCTAAAGCTCAGGCCGCACCCGCCAACAGCTTGCGGAACGCCGGATGATCGTGGAGCGGCTTCCAAAGCGGGTCCGCTTTCAGGTACGGCACTGACACGAAACCGGGCACACTCAACAGGGCTCCAAGCTGCTCGACGGCGGCATCGTACTCGTCGAAGATCATCAGCGTTTCGGCAAGATTGACCATTAGAAACAGTGCGTCATACGCATCCCGTGACGTCGGCAGCAGTTCGACCCCTTTTCGCGCGTAAGCAATTGCTTCGCTCTTTCGTCGCATGCCCGCATAGGCCAGACCCAACTGGCTGTTGAAGCGCGCATCCTCCGGCAACGCCCGGACCTTTGTCTCCAGAATGCACCGCGCCGAATCGGCATAGGCGTATTCCTGCTGTCCCCGTCCAAGCAAGCGGTACATCTGGGCGCGATGCAGATAGAATCCAGCGGTATCGGTTCCCAGGCGTGTCTGCGACAGCACCTTGCTGAAATCACTCTCCAGTATCCGCATGAGCCACCAATAGTACGGTGATCTTGCCAGATCCACTTGCGCTGGGACTTGCGCGAGTACCCTTCTGGATTCGCCCGCGTCGCCGTCACGAAGCACCGCCATCCAAGCTCTGACCACGTGCGGAAGCGGCCAGTCCGGGGCCAGCGCGATGGTACGATCCAGAAATCGATTTGCCTCTCGAAACTCGCGCATCATGGCAAAGGTCAGTGCCACATCAAACGCTTTCAGATAAGATCGCGGGTCGTACTCCAGTGCTTTCATGAAATTCTGTGCGGCAGCGTCGAGTTTCCCCTGTCTCCGTTGCACCGCCCCAACTGCATTAAGCAGTTCCGCATGAGTCGGTTGAAGTGTCAGCGCCCGGTCGAACTCCCTCAAGGCATTCTCATAATCGAGCTCACAGTGGTAGTAGTAATAGCCGAGCGCAAGGTGTCCTTCGAGCAGATCCGGCTGGAGCGTCAGTGCCCGGTCGACTGCCTGCCGCGCTCTCCGGCGGGTGGCGTCCGAGCGGTCATAGTATTCCCAGTACATGCTCTCCTCCGCCCGGCAGAGCATGGCATAAGCAGAAGCGAAGCCGGAATCGAGTGCGACTGCCTGTCGATACATGCGTAGCGCGATTTGAATGTCGTCCTTGTCCCAGCTTCGATTGAAATACTGATTACCTCTCAAGTAGAAGTCATAGGCCTGCAGGTTGGGGGTCAATCCGCCCCCCTGCTGTTCCGCGGGTGAACCAACTGCCACATTGAGCGCCGCCGCGACACGCTGCGCGATCTCCGCCTGCAGCTCAAATATGTGCTCAAGCGGTCGTTCATAACTGTCGGCCCACAAGTATGTGTCATCGGCTACTTTCACCAGCGCCGCGCTGATCCGCACGCGACTCGGTGTAACAGTCCTTTCCCAATTCACCGCACCGGTGATGGCGTAATCGACGCCCAGTTCCGACCCGATCTCAGCGACCCGAAGTTTGCTCCCCTTGTACTGCATGGAACTGGCTCGTGAGACTACTCCCATTCGCCCCGCCTTGGCCAATTGCATAGTCACTGCGTCAGTCATGCCGTCGGCGAAGTACTCATCGCCGGGCAGGCCGAGGTTGTCGAACGGCAGCACCGCCAGCATTGGCGCCCCGGCTCCTTTCGCGCTCACATGCGGCTTGTAGACGTGCCAGCCTGTGATCGCTACAACAAGTGCGAGAACGGCAATCCCACTAGACACCAGAAGACGCCGGTGCCGAGTTGACGATTCGATGTGTGACGCTTGCGCATGGCCTGACACCGATATTGCCTGTAACTGAGCCAGAAGGTCGTCAGCACTTTGAAGCCGTTTGGAAGGGTCTTTCTCAAGCAGACGCATAACGAGCTGTTCGAGAGCTGGTGGAATATCCGGACGGAGTTTCTGGAGCGGCTCCGGCTCCTGGTGGACGATAGCGTACAGCACAGCCGCCTCATACTCCCCGCGAAACGGCAGCACTCCGGTCAGCATTTCATACATCACCACGCCAAGCGCGAACAGGTCGGAGGCCGGCGTGACCTCCTGTGCTTTCGCCTGCTCGGGCGACATGTACGCCATGGTCCCGACCGTGGCGCTCGTCCGCGTGACATCAGAACCGCTGCAAAGCTGCGCCAGACCGAAATCGAGGATCTTCGCCGTGCCGTCCTTTGTCAGCAGGATATTGTGCGGTTTGATGTCGCGGTGGACGGTACCGACAGCATGCGCTCGGCCCAGACCGCGTGCTATCTGTTTGGTCATCTGAATTACCTCAGGGATTGCCAACCGCCCGGTAGCCATCCGATCCTTGAGTGATTCGCCATCTACATATTCCATGGCGATAAACGATCGTCCCTGAAACTCCCCCACCTCATAAATAGTGATGATATTGGGATGATTCAGGGCTGCTGCCGCCTGTGCTTCCCGTTTGAGTTTGGCGTGACAGTCGGGGTCAGAAGTCAACTGAGGGGACAGGAACTTGAGCGCCACTCGCCGCTGCAAGCTGGCATCTTCGGCCAGCCAAACTTCACCCATCCCACCGGCGCCAAGTTTTCGACGCACCGAATAATGGCTGAATGAAAGACCAGCGCGAAGGCCGGTTATTGGCTGGTCCGAATCCATTGTCTTATCCCGTTACCACGAGAGCATCTTACATGGTCGGCTGTACTAACTACGATGCGGGTGCCCGTTGATGGATTCAAGATAGGCTACGTTGCTGCCGTTCGGCAACAACAATGTGGTGCCACCCAACAGTTCCAAATGGCCGGAACCACCGGCGGCTTCACCTTGGTGTTGACATCGCTCCCTGTGGGAAGCACTTTAGCACGATGGACAAAAACAACTTCCGATTTTTCACCGTAGCCGAACGGCCCGACCTGGCGCAAGTCGTCTCCAAATTCCCAGGTCAGTTCTGGCCCCTATTCATGCTACAGGACCCGATTGCCAACCGGTTGTTCGGCCCACTGTACCAGACGTTCGCCGAATACCAGTTTGCGCTAATCGATACCGGAACGGATGGCATTGTGGCTGTCGGCAACAGCATTCCTTTGGCGTTCGATGCCGACCCGCATCTGTTGCCGGACGACGGCTGGGACTGGGCGCTGCAACAGGGGTTCGAGGATCTCGCCGGCGGGTTGCCACTTCACTGTTTATGCGCGCTCCAGATCGTCATCGATCCGAAATACCGCTCGCTCGGGTTAAGCACTCGTATGGTCCTGAGGATGCGGGAGATCGCTTCGGCGCACTCACTGAACAGACTGTTTGCCCCGGTTCGGCCGAACCAGAAATCGCTCTACCCGCTTATCCCGATGGAGAAGTACATTCGGTGGAAGTCTGAGGACGGTCTTCCGTTTGACCCCTGGCTTCGCACCCATACGCGTCTGGGCGCGGATATCATCCGGGTCTGCCCAAGCGCCATGCGTATCCCCGGCAGTGTGCCCGACTGGGAGACCTGGACTTCGATGCGCCTACCGGAAACCGGGGAGTACATAATACCGGGCGCCCTTGTGCCTGTCAGAATTGACCGCGAAGCCAACCTGGGACTGTATGTGGAGCCAAACGTGTGGATGTGCCATCAACTTGGGAACTCCGCCGCCCGGAAGTCGTAGAAATTTCTAACACAACAAACCTTGACAGACACGGCCAGAGAAGGGATTTTCCGGTCGTCGACAGGGAGGTTTTTGATACATGGAGGTTATATGGAATTGACGATCGGCGAAATGGCGGGCAAGGTCTGGAGCACCCTCTTGAAGAAAGAGGAGATCGCCCTGACGCAGCTCCCGAAAATGGTCCATGAAAAGGAAGTTCTGGTATATCAGGCGCTGGGGTGGCTGGCCCGTGAAGGGAAAGTCAACTACCGGGTCGACGGCAATAAGACGTTTGTCTCGCTGATTCGATAGTCGCCTTGCCGGGGACGACCATAGTACATATTCCTCGCCGAGCGGCAGGCCAACGCACCGTGGCCATGTGCCCCATCGTGTGATTTTCGTTGCTGCCGCCCTTGAATCTCGTAGATTCCCTGTTCAAAACGGATGCCCTGAACCGACATTGGATCGGTCCGATATCGGTACGGCAGGGATTTGCGGCCACGAATGGTAGAAGGTTAGTCTGCTATGTCTGAACGGAACGACAGATCGTCCGACGGAAACCCGGGCGTCCCGGCAGCGACGAATTTCATCAAGGAGATCATCGACGAGCACAACCGCAGCGGCCGATTTGACCGCAGAGTGCACACCCGTTTCCCGCCTGAACCAAACGGGTATTTGCACATCGGCCACGCCAAGTCGATTTGTCTGAATTTCGGAATAGCGGAGACGTACGGCGGCTTGTGCAACCTGCGATTCGATGATACCAACCCGAGCAAAGAGGACATCGAGTACGTCGAATCGATCATCGAGGACATCAAGTGGCTCGGATTCGACTGGGGAGACAGGCTGTTCTTCGCGTCCGACTATTTTGATCGGCTGTACGAGCTGGCCGAGCAGCTTATTTGCGACGGCAAGGCGTATGTCTGCGATCTGAGCGCCACCGAGATTCGGGAGTACCGCGGCACCCTGACCGAGCCGGGCAAGGACAGCCCCTACCGCAACCGCACCGTCGAGGAGAATTTGGACCTGTTTCGACGCATGCGGGCCGGTGAGTTCGCCGATGGCTCGCGGACGCTCCGCGCGAAGATCGACATGGCCTCGGCGAATCTGAACATGCGAGACCCGGTACTGTACCGGATTCTCCGCGCCACCCATCATCGCACCGGCGATACATGGTGCATCTACCCCATGTATGACTACACTCACTGCATTTCAGATTCAATCGAGCGGATCACGCATTCTATTTGCACGCTGGAGTTCGAAGACCATCGCCCGCTCTACGACTGGTGCCTTGACCAGCTCAAGTTGTACCATCCCCAGCAGATCGAATTTGCCCGCCTTGACCTCACCTACACGATCATGAGCAAACGCAAACTGCTTCGGTTGGTGCAGGACCGCCATGTCAGCAGTTGGGATGACCCGCGTATGCCTACCCTGAGCGGCCTGCGACGGCGCGGCTATACGCCTGAAGCGATTCGCCTGTTCGCCGAGCGGATCGGCGTCTCCAAACGGGACAGTATGGTGGAGGTAGGCGTGCTTGAAGACTGCTTGCGCGAGATTCTGAACAAACGAGCTCCTCGGACCATGGCCGTGTTGAGACCGCTTAAGGTCATACTTGATAATTACCCTGAAGGCCAAGTCGAGCAATTCGAGACCGTCAACAATCCGGAAGACCCGTCGATGGGCACCCGGACAGTACCGTTTTCCAAAGTTCTGTATATCGAACAAGATGACTTCCGTGAAAATCCACCGAAGGGATATTTCCGCCTTGCGCCTGGTGTGGAGGTTCGGCTCAAACATGCATATTTTATCAAGTGCGTGAGCGTCACCAAGAACGAAAGTACCGGCGAACTGGTCGAGCTCCATTGCACGTACGACCCCGGCACTCACGGCGGCGAGGCCAGGGACGGGAGGAAGGTAAAAGGGACCATCCACTGGTTGTCGGCGGCTCATTCGGTGCCGGCTGAAGTCCGGCTGTATGACCAGCTGTTCCTGAAAGAGGATCCAGGCGACGCCTCGGAAGATCAGGATTTCACCGCCAATCTCAATCCAGATTCGTTGAAGGTGCTGCCCGACGCGCGCGTTGAAGCGGGTGTGCGGGATGCCGCTCCCGGCAGTCTCTTCCAGTTCCTACGGAACGGATATTTCTGCGTGGATATTCGTGATTCACGTCCGGACAGACCGGTGTTCAACCGCGCGGTCACTCTCAAGGACACCTGGGCAAAGATCGAGAAGGGACAACGAAGCGCCTGATCGAAGGTAACGTATACACGAAACGTTAACGGCCACCCAGGGAGAACCTGGGTGGCCGTTGTGTTTGGTCACGTTTTACGCCTGGCGGCGCAATCAATTCGGAACGCCGTTACGGCACGCAGCACGGGGGCGGACCGCCGGCATTGACATATTCGACAAGATAAACGATGTCGGCGATATTGGCCACGTTGTCGCAGTTGGCATCGGCCGCTTCACACGGCACAGCGCAAGGACCGTAATTGAAGTAGTAATTGATGATATGCGTGATATCGGCCATATTCACCAGCCCGTCACCGTTCATATCGCCACAGTCGAAATGGTTCACGATCAGGGTGTAATCTTCCACCTCGCCATACGTGGTTGTGCCGCATGGCGCGACCGTACCGGTATAGGTGATACGTATACGCATGATCACCGTGTCGCTGCCGGGACTGTCGGGAGGCGTGATGACCCCTGTGTACGGCCCGTTGCCGGGAGTCCCGCTCACCGTGATCTGCTCGCCGGCGTCATAGAAGTCGGCATCGCCATTCCAGTCGATCCAGACACCGCATTGATCCGATGAATACGGATAGCCGTTCTTGACCGAGAAATTGTAGTCAAGCCGTTTCCACATCACCGTGCTCAGATAGGTGTAGTCGGCGTAGTGATCGCAGCCGGAGCTGTTATCGATCGTCCCGACCGTTACCTGACTGATGTATTCATCGCAGATATTGCCCGAGGCGGGACACGGCTTGCACTTCACCGTATCGCCGGAGACGTGCAATGTGTACGGGCCTTCGGCGCCATAGGCTGGGTCAAGCAGCACCGGATAGTAATACGTGCCGGGCATCAACGACGACCAGCGGATGGTGACGTTACCGTCGCCGCAGGTAGTGACGTCGAACGTCCCCGCGACGGTGATTGAATCGCACGGGCATCCCATGGCCAGATTCAACCAGGCGTTGCCAAACGCAGGCGAGGTCGTGCAATAGTCAAGCGTTACATCCATGCACTTGTCGATGGTGAACGCATGCCAGACATGACCGTCCGGGAAAATCGAGCACTGATTGATCGCGCCCGTGTTGTCGCCCGTGAAGGTAGCCGGCAGCGTGACTGGGGTGACATCCTCGCAGAAGTTGTTCGGCGGGAGCGGGCTGCACTCGACCGTAAGCACTCCGTTGCCCACTGCTGTGCTGTACCCACCGATCTCGATGAGATACGTCTGGCCCATCGTTACGGGTATGGTGACTTCGGATGACAATCCGCAGAAATCATCATTACAGGCCACTGGGGCGCCGGGCGGGCAACTGCAGCCATTGTAGACAGCCACTTTGGTGTCGTAGCTGGACCCGCACAAACTGACGCGGGCAGCACCGTCGCACGGAGCCGTGTAGCAGAACCAGATGTTGGCGCCATATATGCACGCGCCGGGTCCATCGTGGGTCGCACCGATCGTCGTGAACGGAAGATTGACCACATCGCCGATGGGCGTCGCGTTAGCACACGAGTTGTTCGCAGGCCCTGGCGGCGGATCCTGGCACTTCAGCCAGGCGGTGTAATTCCACGGGCCGTTGGCACAAATGTACGTGGCGTCGAAATACCGTGGCGCCACGAAGAACGCGTAGGTCCCGCCGGGGAGATCCGCAGAGACGGTCACCGTGTCACAGGGGTTGCCGGTCGCGCTGATAATGCCCGTCGCACTGCCGCAGCCGCCCGTGAGGTCGACGATGTACAACAGGACAGGAAAGTTCGCAACCGCTTTCCATATGACGGTCGTGTCGTTGGTGAAGCTCTTCAGATACCAATCGGTATCGCGGAAATCGTTGCTGGCCCAGGCGGTACCGCAAATGGTATCGCCGCAGTTGATGGTGCTGTAGACTTCGGGACTGGAGTTGCAGCCGCCGTTGGTCACATCAGCGCCATCGGTCACACAGGGTTCACCCTCGGCAATGCCACCGGGCGGGCAAGTCACGACACAGGCCGACACCGGTGTTATCGTGAGCACGTAATTTCCGAACGCGCTCCCATAACCGTCAACCACGATATAATAGGTCGTGCCACCAACCAGGTTGAGATCATCAATGAACGAGCGATAGCCCGGGCAGGCATCGTCGTTGCATGCGTATGGTGCTCCCGGCGTGTATGCTCCCGCATACAAATAGACTTTCGTGTCATATCCGGAAGCACACAGGTCGATATCCACTGTCACATTGGCAGCCGGCGTAAACGAGTACACGACGTCCGGGGCGGTGCCGCCCGAATAGGGACAGACTTCGTTGTAGTCGTTGGTGTATCCGGATGTCGTGCCCGCATCAGTATACGGAATGCCCGGGATAACCGTCGCAGTGGCGATCACATCGCCACCCTGCGCCACACGGTTGGGACGGTTCTCATCGCCGTGGTATTCCGGTTTGGTCAGCGGGTAATTGAGAATAGTTAGACTGACGTCCTGTTCGGCCGCCTTCTGAGGGCTGGGCCCCGGCAGAGGTACAACCGATCTGGGCGCCTCGCCGGCGTATGCTGTCGATTGCCACACCAGACAACAGAACGCCAGGGCGAATAGCATCATTGCGATGATGCGCACATTTTTTTTCAATTGGACCATAGAGCCATTTACTCCTGAGGGTTACCTCATCTTTCCACCTGGCAGTTCATTCGCTGTCGCCAGACGGTACCAACCACAAATTGTCAACCGGGATTGAGATTGAGTGCGAGCTTGTCCGCGACGCTCTTCAGCGAGGATGCTCGAAGAAGCCCAAGCCAGGTTGCCGAGCGGTAATTCTGGTCGCCTCAGCTCACATTCTGAGACCACCGGTGAAACACCGCGGGTCGCTTAGAATGAATTCGTTGTTCTTATTGCGCTGTGCTAAAAAGACTGCTGCCCAATACATAACCAATCAATCAAATCCTGTCAAGTCAGAATTCGCGTCGCACATCAGGATTCTTCACATAATCCTATGTGACTTGTTTTGCACACACGACGCGCCCATCACATCGCGTGCCGCCTAATGTATTGCATACAAAAATTGGTCGCATTGTCGCCAATTGGATGTCATGTACGTCACACGCGATAATCTGCCGTCCAGTCACCAATTGTCGGACTCGCGTCGACATTCGTGCTTGACTATGCGATGAAAAGTTATATGTTATGTCATACGCTTGACATCCGACCCGGTCGCCCGATGCCGGACTGCAACGAGATGAAACGGGTCGAATTCTGCGAAAGGGTCCTACGCCGCGAAACAACCCATTCGACGTCATGCGTTCGCTCGTGCGCCGCATGCGTCCAGGTGGTACACACATAACTTAACGTGCCGGCGACAACAACCACACACAGGTAACGTAGACCTCGCATTCAGTCTCGGAGCATGCTCCCGTGGCGTCTTAGCCCCGGTGGGAGCACGCTCACTTTACAGCTCATCTCCTTGTCAGGTGGTGATGTCGCGGCACCTCGTAACTCATTGGAGGTCAGGAGCTCATGGGTTCAAGAACCGTCACAGGCATGGTCCTGGTTTTCTGGTGTGTCAGCGCCAGTGTACTGGGGCAGGTGAGCATCGGCGGCCAGCCGCTCACATTTGTCGACCAATCCCTCAGCGCGTCCATCCCTGTCAAACTGATGCCGTCGGTTGACAACCGCGCGCTTTTGGCCGAAGACGAGGCAGAGCAGTCCAAGGATGTTCCGCTTCGATTCGGCTACCCGTTCGATGTGAACTTCACCACGGACAATGCCGGCTTTTGGCAGATACTGCCCAACGGTGATCGACTTTGGCGGCTTCGCATCGCATCGCCAAGCGCATTCTCGATCAACCTTCTGTACGATCGGTTTTGGCTGCCGGAGGGCGCTAAGCTGTTTCTTTACAGTGAGGATCAGTCATTCCTCATCGGCGCCTTTACCTCGCAGAACAACAAGGCCGAAGGTCAATTCGCCACTGCTCCGGTCAAGGGGGACGTGTGCGTACTTGAGTACTATGAGCCCGCTTCGGCGAGTCAGCGCGGTGTGATCTCCATCTCGCGTGTCATCCACGCGTACCGAAACCTGTTTGACCGCCATGCGCTCAAAGGAGTATTGGACTACGGGGACGCCGGCGCTTGCAACGTGAACGTGAACTGCCCCGAAGGAGCCGATTGGCAGGACATCAAGCGGGGTGTAGCCATGATTCTCACTGGTGGCGGCGGCCGCCTGTGTTCGGGTACAATGATAAATAACGTGCGGCAGGACCTGACGCCATACTTCCTGACAGCCAATCACTGTCTCGGAGGGGAGACAAGCTGGATCTTCATGTTCAATTATGAGAGTCCGGGCTGCACCAATGTTGATGGCCCCACGTGGATGACGGTTCAGGGGAGTACGCTCCGCGCAAGCAATTCGTTTTCCGATTTCGGACTGGTGCAGCTGACCGAGCAGCCGCCGGACTCATACAATGTGTATTTTGTCGGCTGGAACGCGGTTGATTCCGCGGTCGATACACTCACGGACATCCATCACCCGCAGGGAGACATCAAGAAGATCTCGTTTGAATATGATGCAATTGCATCGACCGGTTACCTTGGCGCCCCGGGTTCGGGTGACAGCCACTGGCGCGTGGCCGACTGGGACGTCGGGACAACGGAGCCGGGATCCTCGGGTTCTCCCCTCCTGGATGACCACAAACGGATCATGGGACAGCTCCATGGCGGCTATGCGGCCTGCGGCAATAACGACGCCGACTGGTTCGGGAAATTCGCCAAGTCATGGAATTACGGGACGACGGCCTCGACCCGTCTGCGCGATTGGCTCGACCCGGACAACACTGGAGCGCTGACGCTTGACGGTCGCCCGGCTGCCGGCATCTCAATAACGCACACACCGCTTCAGGACACACAGGATACGCTCAACCCGTACGAGGTCATCTGTGTTATCAAGTCGAATACGCCGGTCGTGGCCGACTCACTGGTCCTTCATTATAATGTCGGGGCGGGATACGTCACGGCATTGCTGACGACCACCGGAGTGACAGACGAATACCACGCGTTCATCCCCCAACAGTCCCCCGGGACTGATGTCAGCTACTTCATGACGGCTGCCAATACAAATGGTGATGCCGACACCACTCAAGTCTATACGTTTCGTGTCGTGGATTATGCGGTTAAGTTGACCCCGGCATCGTTGACTCATACCGGCGCGGTGGGCGACACGGCCTGGTTCGATCTCAAGGTGAAGAACGCCGGCATCTATACCGACGACTACGCGTTGGCTAACTCAGGTAATATCTGGACCACGATCATTTTCGATGCCACCGGCACGAACGTCATTTCTTCCACGGGCACCATGCTGCCGAACGACAGTTTAGCCCTTAAAGTGGCGGTCGTCATTCCCCCGTCCCTTTATGGGGATAAGGACAGCACGATCCTTACTGCGACATCGACCGCGAGTCCTGCGATCAAGGCTGCCTCATCACTGGTCACAATTTCGGCCGGACAACCGTTGAACATTCCGTTCTTCGACGATTTCCCGACCACAAGCATCAATATCGGCAAGTGGGTTCTCGCCAGCGGCTGCCAGGTAAACACGACCGGTTCGAATCCGCCCACACCGCCGTACTCAGTTGATTTCAACGGTGACGCTGTTGGCGCCGACACACTGATGTCACAGGCGATCGATCTGGAAGGGCTTTCGGACATTGCCCTGACCTACTCCTATGAGCAGACCGGTGGCGGGGAGTCACCAGATGCCGGGGATGACTTGTTTGTGGAGTACCTGGACAACACCGGCACGTGGGTGCTGATTAACCAGCATTTGGGCGCCGATCCGGACATGACGACTTTCCAAGAAGTGCTGACGTACCTCCCGGCTCCCGCTTACCACGCCGGGTTCCGAGTTCGGTTCCGGAACACCGCCACGGCCGGACTGTTCGACGACTGGTTTGTGGATGACGTGAAAGTCGATGTCAACTTCCCGCCGCAGATTTCAGTCTCCCCTCTGTCATACTCCGAGACGATTCAGAAGGGGGATTCGGTCACGCGTACACTGACGATTGACAATCTCGGACTGGGGAGCTTGCAGTTCGCCGCATCGGTTCAACTCATAGCCAAGCGGAACGACCTGCTTGAATCACTCCGCGCGGCGGGACTCCTGGAACCGGCACAGAGAACATATCCTGAGGAATACCAGAATTACGTCGAGCAGAAGGGGGCCGATGACCCGCGGGTCGGCTTCCCGGTAACCAAGGGAGCCGGCGGCCCCGACGCCTTCGGATACTACTGGATCGACTCCGACCAGCCGGGCGGCCCGACCTTCAGTTGGACCGATATTTCGGCTACCGGGATAGATGTGGTCAATGATCTCGTGGATGACACCGTATCCGGACCGTATCAGCTCGGCTTTGCGTTTTCATTCTACGGCAACACCTACACGCAGTTCTATATCGGTTCGAACGGGTTGATTGGATTCAATTCTGACAATATGAGATCGCTCACCAACGCCACAATTCCAACCGTCGCAACACCGAACGACTTTATCGCCTGGATGTGGGATGATTTGAACCCGAAGGATCCCACCAATCCCGGTGCTCATGTCTATATCGATACCTCCGGCGGACAGTGTGTGATCCAGTTCACGCAGTATCCTGAGTACAGCGCGGCAGCCGGCGATGTCATCACAGCGCAGGTCGTGCTTCAACAGGACGGCAGCATTCTTATCAAGTACCTCTCGATCGCTCCCGGATTCGATCTGACTTCGAGCACGATCGGTACGGAGAATGCAACGGGTACGGACGGCCTTCAGGTGACATTTAACAGCACCTACGGGCACAACAATCTGCTGCTCAAAATCTACGCTCCGTACCGTTGGCTCGACGTTGAACCTGCCAGCGGACTGGTGCTGAGCATGCAGCAGAAGCAGCTCAACGTCAAGTTTCGCACTGCCGAACTCGACAGCGGTATGCATACCGCCAACGTGATAATCTCGAACAACGATCCGGGGAACAGCCCGGTGACGGTCCCTGTACAGCTTCATGTCACACTGGCGCCTCAATATGTTTGCGGCGACGTTGACAATAATGGCGTGGGACCGGACATTGGTGATCTCACCTACTTAGTGGGCTTCCTGTTCCTCGGCGAGGCGGCACCGCCGATACCACAGGCGGCCGATGTCAACAGCGACAGTGTGATCGACATAAGTGACCTCACCGTACTTGTTGAATTCTTGTTCATGGGCGGCCTTCCGCCCGTATGCCCATAAGCGGAGTATCAGGGTATAGTAGAGGCTGTCCGCAAGTTAGTGAAGTTGCTGCACGTCCTGACCCCGACGAAGTCGAGGTTGTGACCTGACGACGTTTCTCATTGGAGGCAAAGGGTGTCAGTTCACACGACCCCGATTGCATCGGGGTCGCAGGAACTGACACAACTGATTTCGCGGCTTAGGGGACAACCTGATGACAACTCCGACGAAGCGCACGAACGTAACATGTATTGACCGAGGAAGGAACTGACAAACGCATGCAGGTATGGCGACGACTGTTGAAGTGGGCTTTAGTGACATTTGTTGGTCTGGTGGTAGTATTGACTACCGCCTCAACCACGAGAGCAGATGAGACATATATACGGTTGACAGTCAAGTCTCCCGCCGAGATCGGGAAACTGACCAAACTGGTCTCCATCGATAACGTCGTCGCCGACACGGTGTACGCGTACGCCAACGCGCGGCAACTGACTGAGCTTGGTGAAACAGGCTTCACTTACCAGCGGCTGCCGCATACTTCCGACGGTTTTGTCCCGCGCATGGCGGACGGCAAAGCACCGTTCGCCTGGGACATTTATCCCACGTATGAGCTGTATGTTTCCATGATGCAGCAATATGCGCAGAACTATCCGACCCTCTGCCGGCTGGACACGATCGGCTATTCTGTACAAGGACGGATGCTGCTCATGGCGACCATTTCAGACAATGTCAACACGGAAGAGGACGAACCGGAAGTGCTGTACACCTCGAGCATGCATGGTGATGAGTTGACCGGCTACGTGCTGATGTTGCGGCTGATTGATTCACTGCTGGTCGGGTACGGGGCGGACGCACCGACAATGGATATGGTGAACGGGCTGAAGATATACATCAACCCATTGGCCAATCCGGATGGCGCATACTATGGCGGCAACAGCAGTGTGAGTCTGGCTCGAAGGTACAACGCCAACGGCATCGATCTCAACCGCAACTATCCTGATCCACAGGATGGGCAGCACCCGGACGGCAATGCCTGGCAGCCTGAGACAATAGCGTTCATGAACTTCGCCGACAGCCACTATCCGGTCATCGCGGCGAATTTTCATGGCGGCGCTGAAGTGCTTAATTACCCGTGGGACACCTGGGTCACCCGTCATGCCGATGATGCCTGGTTTCAACTTATATGCCGACAGTACGCGGATACCTGCCATATATATGCCCCGTCAGGTTATTTGACCGACCTCGACAACGGTATCACCAATGGATACGACTGGTACGAGGTTGATGGCGGCCGCCAGGACTATATGAATTACTGGCATGGCTGCCGGGAGATTACGATCGAACTTTCATCGACCAAGCTCCTGCCGGCGGCCCAGCTTCCCAGCTACTGGGAATACAATCGGCGGTCGTTCATTCAGTATCTCCGCCAGGCATTCTACGGCTTCCGCGGATTGGTGACCGGTTCGCAGACCGGCCTGCCTCTGGCAGCGACTATCCGAGTACTCGGCCATGATGTCGACAATTCGGAGATGTTCAGCGACCCCACACTCGGGGACTATCACCGCATGATCAAAGCCGGCACATACACTCTGGAGGCGAGTGCCGCCGGTTACCTGCCCGATACAATGGCAAACATCGCCATTACCGATGGTGGCACAGTACTCCTCGATTTCCAGCTCGACCCGATTCCCAGCGTCCCTTCCCTCGCCTTCGTCGCACATAGCGCCGATATGTTTGAGGTTGGCGACACCACCTCGTTCGGCGTCACGCTCGTCAACAATGGCGGGGGAGCCGCAACTTCAGCCGTCGGCACGTTGACCAGCTCGGACGGTCTGGTTACGATACTGGTCGACACCTCGTCGTTTTCCCCAATACCACCGCTGGGTGGATCGGCCGTTTCGAGCAGCCTGTTTCAGTTCACGGTCTCCCCTCCGGCAGCTCCGGGGCGGGTCATACCTTTTACTCTGCATGTCACGGCAGACGGCGGCTATGCCGATTCAGTCTCGTTCACGGCTCTCCTCGGTCAACGGATCGAAACGTTTGAAAGCGGGACTTTCACCCGATTCGCCTGGCAGGCCGGCGGCAATCAGCCCTGGATGATCAGCAGTGTCAGCCCGCATGAAGGAATTCGGGCTGCCCGGTCAGGTGTCATCGGCAACAGCCAAACGAGCCAGCTGCTTTTGACCGATGCCGATCTAATGGCCGGTTCGATTTCGTTCTGGTTCAGGGTGTCATCGGAGGCGGGCTTTGATTCACTCTCGTTCGCTATCGACGGTGTCAGCAAAGGGAAATGGTCCGGCGAGGTCCCCTGGACGCAGATGAGCTACCCGGTGACAGCCGGTACGCACACTTTCAAATGGGTTTACGCCAAAGATATCAGCGCAGCCTCGGGCAGTGATGCGGCGTGGATCGATTATGTCGTTCTCCCCTACCACGACGTGCAGTCATGTTGTGTGGCCTCAACAGGCAACATCGATGGGGATACCGGAGATATTGTGGATATTTCCGACCTCTCGCTGATGGTAGACTATCTGTTCTTCGGGGGGAGTATTTCGAACTGCTTTGAGGAAAACGATACTGATCGATCCGGAAGTATAGATATCTCGGACCTGTCCGGACTGGTGGATTTCCTGTTCTTCAGCGGAACGCTGCCCGCTTGTCCGTAGACCGGGTCAATCGGTGACTTCCTGCTGGTCTTTCCAGTGCCGCCACTGGGCGGCGAATCGTCGCACCCAGTCGAAAACGGCCTGGTCCCCCAGATCACGGCCGGCTTTTTCGGATTCTATCCATTTGTGGCGTTCGATCTCCTTCATCTGCTCCTGGAGCTCTTTGGTCAGGCGGTCCTTGCGCCAGCGCGAGGCATGGTGGGCCAGCCAGTGGGCGATCGTGTACTCAAGGCCGACATCATACCCTGCCTGTCGCGACAGATAGTATTTGTGGACTTCGATGGCTTTCATCTCCGCCTTGGATAGCTGATACGAAGCGTATTTGTCTCCGGTAGAAGTCACCGATGTCACCTCCTTGGGGCACGAGAGGCCCACATGCCCCTTCCAGAATCGACCCCGTTTTGCTGTAATATACGCAGTCCAAGTAGTTAAGTCACGGACTTCTATTTTGTCGGGCAGTTTGGACAGCCCTGGAGCCGTTTTCCCGCCAAGTGAAGATGATTGTTGACAAATAAATCTCTTTTTGTCATATTTGACCATCCGAAGGCCGTATTCCGGGGCTCGATGTGTGAATTTCAATAGAAACATGGTCGCCGGAGCATTGACGCTGGTAAGCGTGTGTTTCCGGGTTGCGCCGGTGGTCGCACAGGATCGCCCGCTTGAGGCGGACCCGGCGATACAGCAGGATCAGTTGCAGGTCATCCGAGCCGATTCCCTCGCCCGTGTGCAGAATCATGCGGCAGCCATCGGTCTCGCCCATGAGGCACTCGGAACCGTCCTCGACCGAACCGAGGACAAGGACACGCTGGCCATCTTGTGGCTTAATAAGCTCGGCATATACTTCTATCAGACTGCACAATACGATTCGGCCGAGTTCTACTGGCGCCGCTCTCTTCGCGCTACGGAGGATTGGTTCGGAAATGACCACCCATCGGTGGCCAAGAGCCTCAACAATCTCGCCGTTCTGCATCGCGACAAAGGGAATTACTCACTGGCATTGCCGCTTTATCTGCGGGCGCTTGAGATCTGGGAACACGCCTATGGACCGGACCATCAACTGGTGGCAACCGCCGCCAATAATCTTGGGTACTGCTACCACTATTTGGGGCGTTACGACGATGCCAGGGTTCTCTACGAGAGGGCGTTGGCCGGATGGACCAAAGCGTATGGGGCTGTGCACCACGATGTGGCAAGAGCCATCATCAACCTTGCGAACCTGGCACGTGACCTGGGTCGATTCGCCGAGGCCGAGCGGCGGCTGCGCGATGCCCTCAATACGATGCAGCACGTATATCAGACCGCTCACCCCGACATCGCCTACTGTCTGAACAACCTGGCGTTTGTCTGCTGGAAGCAGGCCCGCTACGACGACGCGAAGGACCTGTATCGACAAGCGTTGGCGATCAATGAAAAGTCTCTTGGCCCGAATCACCCGTATGTGGCCTACAGTCTGCACGGACTGGCGAAATTGGAGATAGAGAGCAGGGATTACCCAGCGGCGGAGTCCCTCTTATTGCGAGCGCTGGCCGTTCGGCGGGAGACGTTCGGAAACGAGCATGTCGAAGTCGCTACGATAGAGAATGACCTGGCGGCAATGTATCTGGACTACGGCCGCCGCGAGCCGGCCGGTCAGCTCGTCGAACATGCGCTCACTATTCGAGAGAGAGCCTACGGTCCAGTGCATTCCGATGTCGCCAACAGCCTGTACACGCTGGCCACGCTGCGGCAGCAGGAGTTGAAACCGCGCGAAACCGAAAGTCTGACCACTCAGGCCGTCGCGGTCTGGGAGAAATGTCTTGGAAAGTCGCATGATAACGTGGCAGCCGGACTTGAACTCCTGGCTCAGTTGGCGCTTGAGAAGGGTCAACCAGAGGACGGTCTCGATGCGGCCCTCCGCGCTTGTGCGATCCGCCTAAGGAACTTCCGGGCCAACGGCATGGCGCTGTCCGAGCGTGATGCGCTCGCATTCGGCGGCTCGCTACGGCAATCACTCGATTTGACTCTCGAGATCTACTTCGGCATTGATGTTCCATCCCGCGCGGCAACTGAAACAGTATGCGACTTGATCCTGGGGACTAAAGGCATGGTGACCGACCAGTTGTTCGAACAGCGACAATTGAGTCGCGTGCGGCAGGACACTCTTTCGGGCAGATTGACTGAAACGCTGCGCCGGACGAAGTTCCGGTTGTCGGAACTGTATGCTCAGGGTCAGAGTGATGACGCTGTTGCGTACTCGCATGCCACTGATTCCCTCTCCAAAGTAGCGGAAGGTATCGAGCAGGAACTGGCGCTGCTGGGCGGATCGTTCCCGGCACGGAGCGGTCAGCGGCCAGTGACGACACTGAACATGCGACAGGCGCTGCCGCAGGCTTCAGTCATGATGGAGTTCATCAGGTATCGACACCGTCATGCCGAGTATGCTGTCGACGGAGAGTCATATGCGGTCATCGTGCTGAGACCTGACGACCCGGAGATGCTGGTGCGCCTGGGCCCGGCAGATTCGTTGCATGTGCTGATCAATGAATATCGCCGACAATTCTCAGCTATCGCGAGCGGCGAAATAGCTCCGGATTCCCGTGCTGAGACGACGTATCGGCGAATCGCGCAATCACTTTCCGATTTCGTGTGGCGACCGATAGCGCGGTATGTCAAACCAGGTGAACGGTTGTTCCTTGCCTGTGACGGCGCGTTAAATCTGGTTTCCTTTGCGTCTCTTCCTGTCGAAGATGATCGATACCTGATAGACATTCACCCCGTGCATTACCTGTCGTCCGGTCGCGATATCCTGAGACCGTCGGCCAGGAAGAAGGCGAGTAATCGATTGTTGGTGATCGGCGACCCGGACTACTTTGCCTGGGCCACGGAAAGCACCGGTAGGAGTGTTGATACACCTCGTGCGATTCAGACCCCGGGCGTGCGAGGTCAGGTCGCGCCATGTGTAACACTGGAGAATCTGGTGGCCAGTCCGCTCCCGGGGACACGGCGCGAAGTCGAGACGATAGCAGAGCAGTGGAGCCGGGGTCACGGAAACCAGATAACGATGCTGCTGGGAGCTGAGGCGTCGGAAGAGCAAGTTGTTGCCAGTATGCCATCGGCGGGCTTCATTCACATCGCCACCCACGGCTTCTTTCTAAGTGATACGTGCCTGCCGAATTGGCCGGCATCACGGCTATCAGCGCTTGCTCCAACTGCAAGGCTGAATCCGCTCCTGTTAAGCGGGCTTCTCCTGGCCGGAGTGAACAATCGTACGAGCGGTTCGGGAAGTGGCGATGGGATACTCACCGCTTACGAAGTCTCGGCGCTTGACCTTGATGCCACAAGGCTCGTCTTCCTTTCAGCATGCGAGAGTGGTGCCGGGCAACTTGTGGACGGCGAAGGCGTGTACGGATTGCGGCGCGCATTCCAAATGGCGGGCGCATCGACCGTGGTAAGCTCGCTGTGGCCGGTATCAGATGAGCTGACCGGCGATTTGGTGGCCTGGTTCTATGAGAACCGGAGTTCTGTACTGCCCGATCGCATGCGCGATCTCCAGGTCCGGAAGCTCAACGAACTTCGAAGATCGAATCGGCCGACACACCCATATCTTTGGGCAGGTTTTATTGCCGTTGGGGATTGGCGTTGAGTGGATTCCAACCGGCTACTACGCTCACCGGACCAGGAACGAATACTCGCGGATCAACGCGTCGTCACCGGCGCCGCCCGAAAACAGACGCAGGCGGTACACGCCGGGCGCAAGGCTCCTGACTGGGAGCGATATGCGGCCGTATCCCATACTGTCCACAGGATCTGGGACCCGTTCGGAAACGACGCTCTCCCCATCTAATGTGAATATCTCGACTCTGAGAGGAAAGATCAACCCTTCGGTCGGGACATAGAATCGAATCTGCGCCATACCGCCAGCCTCTCGCTCGATCACCGACGAACCAACCGCACGGGTGGTCGTCAATGTGATCACCTGGACTGGGCCAGAGTCGGATCCGTCAAACCACGCGATGCGGAAAACCGTAACGGCCACCAATACCAGAACGGCTGCCGCCGCAAGGTATCGTGCGAGGGTCGGTAGCGCCACGATTCGGGTCCAAAAGGACTTGCCGACCGCGTGAGATTCCGATTCCAGGGCCAGATCCTGAGAAGCATCTGCGATCAGTCTGCGGACCTGGTCATCGCGCCGTAACAGGCCGATCGGCTCGCTGAACTGCCTGGCCTGTTCGAAACAGGCTTCACAAACCAAAATGTGTTCTTCGACCGCCTGCCGTTCGTCTTCGCTCAGGAGATTCAGCTCCCAGGCGTGAAGTTTCACTGCCAACTCGGGATTGGAGCATTTCGACATCAGGCAACCTTCCCTGTCTCCAGACAGTGCTTGAGCAGCGAGCGAGCCCGGCTGAGTACAACATACGCGTTGTTTTTCGTTATCCTCATCCGCTCACAGATCTCCACCATGGCATACCCCTGGTATCCAAGGTTCAGGATCCGGACATACCGCTGATTGTTCACAATCAATTTCCTGAGGCAGTCGAGAAGCCGGCCGCGCAGATCATCGTTGGCATCCTGTGCGGGTATTTGTTCAAACAGCGGCTCGTTCCTGTTGCGGGTGCTCTTCCGACGTTTCACATATGCCAGGAGCCTGTTATCGAACACCTTATAGGCCCAGGCACTGAAACTTTCTCGGATATCCAAATCGCCGAACCCACTTGCAACCGCAGCCAACGCTTCCTGAGCTACCTCCTCTTCGTCACTTCGATTCCACACCCTATGGTGCGCCAGAAGTCGAAATCTTTCACTAAGCGAAAGAAAAAGTTGTTCCCTCGCGCGCACGTCGCCGGACCGCGCCTGTTGATACAACTCGTTGATATCCATAACCTTGAAACGTATGCCCGGATCTGATCGCTCACAATATATACGGGCGTCCGGTAATCTGGCAAGATTCAACTCGTAGGGACCCCAAGATTGCACTCGCCATAATGAGAAAACTGGTGTAAGAACTCCGCCCTTGTCGCACCACCTCAGTAGGTTAAACACGACATGCACGCAGGCAAGGAGTTTACTATGCCTTTCCAATTGATCGTAAGAGTCGCGACAGCACTGCTGGTCTCGACATTGGTCGCGCTCACGTCCTGCTCGGACAAAACGAATCCGGCCAACAGCGCACCCTCGATCCCGCTTACGTGCCGGATTGACAGTGTCAGTCCGGAGACCGGAACGGCCCCGCTGGTGGTCAAATTCAGCGGCGGCGCCTCGGGTGGCAAATCGCCATATACGTATCACTGGCAGTTCGGAGATCAAAACTCGTCCGAAATTGCCGGTCCTACCCACACATACCAGGCAGCAGGACAGTACACGGTAGTCTATACGGTTGAAGATGCTGGAGGTGGCAGTTGCACCAAAGACACGACTGTCACCGTAACTGCCACCCCTCGGCCGGACCTCATTGTCGCCAGCGGCTCGCCGGTGATAACCCCGACGAGCATTGAAGTCGGCGGGTCATTCAGGATCTCGGCAGGTTCTCTCAGAAACAGCGGCTCGGCCGCTTGCGGGCAATTCACGATGGGGTTCTATATCTCGGCAGACGCCATTCTATCCGTGACCGATACCCGTGTGGGCGGTGCCACTGTTAGCGGTCTTGCCGCCGGTGGAGAGTTCGCCTGGGCAGACCAGAATTTCATCCTCTCTGCTTCGATAGGCGCCGGCACTTATTACATAGGCGTTCTGGCCGATGAGAACGGCAGTGTGACCGAAGCCAACGAAAGCAACAACTCCGCCTGCCGTCAGGTGACAGTGGTGGCGGTTGCGGCCCTGACATGCTCGGCGACAGCGAGTCACACAGTGGGCACCGCTCCTTTATCGGTTACATTCACCGCCAGCGCCTCGGGTGGGCGAGCCCCGTATACGTATAGCTGGCAGTTCGGCGACCAGTCCACCAGCACGCTACAGAACCCTACTCATGTGTACTCGCAAGCCGGAGTGTACACGGCAAGATTAACTGTCACCGATGCCAACAGCGCCACCTGCACCAAAACCATCAGCATAACAGCGGTTCCACCGGGTCTGACATGCACCGTTTCTGCCAACCCGACTTCGGGCCCGGCCCCGTTGCAGGTGACGTTCCATAGCACGGTTACGGGCGGCACAGCGCCATATCACTATGCCTGGACATTTGGCGATGGTGACACGTCACTGGTCGCCAATCCGACTCACACGTACACTCGGCGAGGCACGTATACGGTGAATTTTGCAGCTCTGGACTCGCGCCAGAACGGATGCGCCAAGACCCTGACAATCTCAGTAACCACGGGAGCCGCGCTGAGCTGCACAGCATCGGGCGCACCTTCTTCCGGTCAGGCCCCCCTGACAGTTTCCTTCACCAGTTCGACCAGCGGCGGGACAGCCCCGTACAGTTATAGCTGGAATTTCGGCGATGGCTCGACAGTTATAGGATCGCAGAATCCAACCCATACGTATTCGACACCCGGCACGTTCACCGCTCGCATGGACGTTACCGATGCACAAAACGCCACTTGTTCCAAGACCGTGGTCGTGACCGTGACGGCCGCATCTCTGAATTGTAGTGCTTCGGCGACACCGACTACAGGGGCAGCTCCACTGACGGTGTCATTCACGGGAACCGCTTCAGCCGGCCAGGCTCCCTACAGTTACATGTGGCAGTTCGGTGACGGTGGCAGCAGCAGTCAGCAGAATCCAAGCCATATCTACAATGCTGCGGGAACTTATACGGCGACGCTGACAGTTGGCGACGCTGCATCCGGAAACTGTTCGAAGAATGTCACTATCACGGTCACCGGTACGGCATTGAATTGCACCGCCTCCGCAAGCCCGGCCTCCGGTCCGGCGCCGCTGGCGGTCAGCTTCACTGGAGGAGCCACAGGTGGGCAGCAACCGTATTCATACGCGTGGAACTTCGGCGATGGCGGCACCAGCACATTGCAGAGCCCGTCGCACACGTATCAATCCGCCGGCAGCTACACTGCAACAGTAACTGTCACGGATTCACGCAACGCGACCTGCCAGAAGTCAGTCGCCATTTCGGCCACTCAGGCTGCTACCGGCCCAGTGCTGAGTGGACCTTCGAACGCGACCGCCAGCTTCACTCTTACCTGGACGTTCAGCTGGCCGCCGCTCATGAACTCGAATGACAAGGTCAGCGTTGAACGGTCCATCACAGGCCCCAACTCCGGCTACAGTGTCGTTGCCGAAGTGTACCGGTCGCAGGGGTCATCATTGGTGATTGCGAATCCAACACAGGGGACTCACTATTATCGGTGCCGAGCATGGGTATCTCTTGCCGGCCAGTCGCAGTGGTCACAGTACAGCAACGTGCTTACCGTGGTAGTGACGGCGCCGGTATCCAAGACACGGTTCAACAACAACAGCACGTATTTCATCGTGTCGCTCAAGATTGACAACGTCGAGCAGTTCCCCGCGTCCCCTCTTGGTATGCTGCCCGGATACTATTATGAAAAGGAACTAGCGCCCGGATCGCATTCATGGGAGGCCCTGTACGGATTCTGGAACGAATACGGCGGCAGAGAATATCTCTACCGGTACTGGGGTACGTACACACAGCGCTCTGGTGTGACCGAGCAGATCAACCTGGTCAGCCCTACTATTGCACAGTTACTGACAAAATTCCAGTCTACTGGTACCTGGAGCGCCTGGGTGCCGGGCTACTTCAACAAGGTGGTCTTCAGGTTTAATTCAAACGGCACGTTTACATTCACGAACCTCCAGGGGGGCACCAGCACCGGCACGTACACATTCGTGTCGCGAAACGGAACGAATTGGACAGTCGTTTTCAGCGCCGGAGGCTATCAAGCAACGCTCTGGGAGTTTGGCGACTTCTTTACGATGAATAATGGCCCGGGAGGAGCGACCCTTCAGTATTTCTACGATGGCCCATAACATAATGACGTCGGTTTGAGCTCCCGGAGCAGTTACGAACCCCGACCCAGGTCGACAACCGGTTGACCTGGGTCTTGGTTTTCCGGGGATTTCGTGTAAGAACTATGGCTGTGCGGCACCATAGTCACTGTGATAAACAAGTCTGTCGCGTCAATCGAGCGACATTGAAAGGAGGATGAGTGTGAGAGTATTATTGCTTGTGGCAGCGATATCAATGCTCACGTCGGGCCTGGTACTCGCCCAGACCGACATGACTGCGTTGAAGGTAAACGCCACAAACGTGAGCGCCAAGAGTCCGGGGAGTGCCCTGTTGTACTCGATACTGGTACCGGGTGGCGGTCAACTCTATAACGGAGAGACCGGTAAGGGGCTTCTGCAGATGGGGGCAGCTGTAGTAGGGGTGGTGCTATTCATCAGCTATCTGCCGTCGTCCGATTTTGTGCGGGACGACTACTATTGGGCCTCGTATGGCTACTACACTGATGAAGGGAGCGCCGTGCTGAGCTATGGCGGGCTGGCGGTGGCATTGGGGGCCTCGGTCTGGTCGATTATCGACGCTCCTAAAGGGGCCCGACGGTACAATGAGCGGCACGGTCTGGTCTCAATGGCGGTCGGCGGCCACTCGTTGTGGGTCGATTTCGACCATCCTGTTAAAACCAAGTCGCCGGGGGTTGGCGTGAGACTGGGTCTGACGCTTTAAGTGAACGGCACAGCAATTGTAAGTGCCGGCTATGTATTGCCGGCACTTTTTCTTTGGAAATTTGGAAAATGATCGACGTACTCCAAGATTTGCACTTGACAATTTGAGAATGTTGATTACATTAGTACACAAATGAACACGATCACTCTTGCAGCCGCTGTTCTCATGTCCGCCACTCTAATCAATTGGAGTTGGTGGCGTCTGTATACCAGGGATAGTGGCGTTGTGATTGTGAAATAGCACCAAAGGGACAACAAATCCAACCCGCTATCCGAAGGATGGCGGGTTTTTTTGTGGCTGTATATGAGTTTCCTGGACTCCATACTCGCGATTAAGCCCGGCGCGAAGTTGCCGCTCCGGGTTGAGGAGATCCATCTGCCCGGAGATCTGGAGACACCTGTTTCCGCCTATCTGAAACTGAAGTCGGTAGGCGCACGTTTTCTTCTGGAGTCAGCCGAAGATCCGACCTCGATCGGCCGATATTCGTTCATTGGCATTACGCCCTCCCTCCTCTTGCGGATTGAACGGGACAAAACGGTGGTAATGACCGGGGCAGAGCAGACCGCAATTCCGCATGGTTCGTCCACCGATCCATTCACCGGCATCGGGACTATTCTCGATCGATGCCGGATCGACGGAGCAGCTTCCGATCTGCCTCTGCTGGGCGGGATGGTCGGATATGTCGGCTACGAGATTGTCGAGTTCTTCGAGCCGACCCTTCAGGGTCTGCTTGCCCGCGCGGAACAGCCCTACGGGCTTTTCTATTTCGTGGACACGCTGCTGGTCTTCGACCACTTCAGCAGATCCCTGCGACTCGTACAGCTTAACGCCGGTTCCAGCGAGGACAGCTCCAACTCGCCACAGATTCCTCTCGAAACGATCCGCCACGCCCTCATGATGCCACTACCCGATGCGAAACCGTTCGCGCGGAGAAATGGCAACGGCGGCAGAACATCGGTCGACCAGAACGGCTATGAACGGATGGTCGCATCCGGAAAACGTCACATCGGGTATGGCGATATCTTCCAGGTCGTACTCTCGCAGCATCTGGAACAAGAGAGCTCGGTCGATGGATTCGAAATTTACCGGGCTCTTCGCATGGTGAACCCCTCTCCATACATGTTCTATTTGGACTTTGGCGATATCGAGTTGATCGGCTCTTCACCTGAGGCAATGGTTAAACTACGCGGTGATCAGGCGATTATTCGTCCTATTGCCGGCACCAGACCTCGAGGGCAGACCGCCGACGATGACGCACGCCTCGCAGCAGAACTGAGCCGGGACGAGAAGGAGTGCGCCGAACATGTCATGCTGGTGGACCTGGCACGGAATGACCTTGGTCGCGTCTGCCGGTTCGGAAGCATCGAAACACCGCAGTTCATGCAATTGGAGCAGTACTCACACGTGATGCACTTGACCTCCACCGTGACCGGCCGGCTGCGCTCCGGCTGCACGTCACTGGATCTGTTCCGGTCTGCATTCCCTGCTGGTACGGTCTCCGGAGCGCCCAAGCTCAGAGCCATGGAAATAATCGCCGATCTGGAGCGGTCAGTCCGTGGGCCCTATGCAGGTGCTGTCGGCTACCTGTCGCTGTCCGGCGATCTGGACATGTGCATCACAATCAGGACTATCGTGAAACGCAGCAGCCTGCTTCGCCTGCAAGCCGGTGCGGGTATAGTCGCCGACTCTGTACCTGAACGGGAGTATATGGAGACCTGGAACAAAATGGCGGCGCTTCGGGAAGCCATCAGGAGAGCCGAAGAGAGGTGGTCATGATCCTGGTCATTGACAATTACGACTCCTTCACCTACAACCTTGTCCAGTACTTTGGCGTGCTCACCTCCGATGTAAGTGTGGTCCGCCCCCACGAGGTTACGGTTGACGACATCGCTGGCATGCAGCCGCAGCGGATCGTCATCTCCCCAGGACCGGGACACCCCGATCAAGCGAAACTCTCCACCGAGGTCATTTCTCGCTTTCACGGCGAACTCCCGATCCTCGGCGTCTGCCTCGGACACCAGTGCATAGGAGCCGCCTTCGGCGCAGAGATACGCGTAGCCGAACGGCTGGTTCATGGCAAGACTTCAGAAATCTACCACAAGGGAAAAGGGATACTCGCGGGACTGCCGAATCCGTTTCGTGCCACTCGGTATCACTCGCTGGTGGTAGCGGAGGAGACACTTCCAGACTCCCTTGAGGTGACGGCATACACTTCTGACGGCGAGGTCATGGGGCTGCAACATCGCACCTCCCCACTCTTTGGTGTCCAGTTTCACCCGGAATCGATTCTGACAAGAGAAGGGATGAGGATATTGAGCAGTTTCCTGGAGGTCTCACCATGATAAAGGAAATGCTTGCCCGGCTTGCCGAGGGAGAGCACTTGGCTCGGTTGGACTGTGAGTCATTCATTCGATCGGTGGCCGTAGGTGATGTCAGCGATGCCCAGGTTGCAGCCTTTCTTACCGGCCTGAAAGCAAAGGGAGAGACCGTCGAAGAGGTGGCCGGCTGTGTGTTGGCACTCCGCGCCAGTATGCAGCGGGTGGAGCATACGCGGACAATGGTCTTCGACTGCTGCGGCACTGGCGGCGACGGCACAGGATCGTTCAATTTTTCGACCGCCGCTTCCCTGATCGTTGCTGCCTGCGGCATTCCAACTGCGAAACACGGCAACCGGGCGGTCAGCTCCTCGTGCGGCTCCGCCGATCTGTTCGAAGCAAGCGGCGTTAAGATTGATCTGACGGCCCAACAGGCGGCGCGATTGTTAGATGACATCGGGTATTGTTTTCTATTTGCGCCCGTCTACCATACGGCGACAAAGAAGGTGGCCGAAGTGCGACGCCAACTCGGTTTCCGCACGCTGTTCAATTTGATAGGGCCGCTCCTCAACCCGGCCGTCGCCACCCACCAGATGATCGGCACTCCGAACAGCCGAGTAGCCTCACTACTGGCTGAAGTAAGTCGCGCGGTAGGTGACAATCGGGTGTTCACGTTCTACAATAGCTGCGGCTTCGACGAGATTCTCCCAACAGGACTGACCATGGTTCACTCAAGCACGCATTCGACAAGCAAGGCGCTTCCGCTTCAATTACCTTCTCACCTCGCTAACGGCAATGACCCGCACGACTTCCAGGGCGGCGACAGGGTGCACAACGCGGCCATATTGAAGGGCATACTTGACGGTGATGAATCACCATTCCTTCAGGTATCGCTTCTCAATGCCGCCTTCGGTTTGACCGTCGCCGGCCTGACGGACAACCTCGACGAGGCCTTTCGCATCGCTCATGACTCGGTCAGCTCGGGCAGGACACGTCGATTATTTGATCAATACCGCAGCGCAACACAGGCGATATCGTGATGCTTGACCGAATCCTGACCGACGTAAGAACTTCGCTGGCAAGTCGCGATACTGCCGACTGGCGCATGGAACTGGAACAGATGATAGCCCATAGCGATGTTCGTCCGTCCTTTCACGATGCGATCTCGCTCAATGGCAAACACTTTATCTGTGAGATCAAACGGCGTTCTCCGTCTGAAGGAGTCCTTAACCCGGAAGCGGACATTCGCGATATAGCGAGTGAGTACGTGCATGGTGGCGCCGCGGCTATCAGTGTGCTGACCGAACCGGTGCACTTCGGCGGATCGCTGGATGACCTCAGTACCGTCGCAGACAATGTCCCTCTGCCCGTTCTGAGAAAGGACTTTGTGATTGACGATGTACAGATTGTGGAAGCCAGGGCATTTGGGGCCTCGGCAGTTCTGCTTATTGTATCGATTTTGTCAGATGCACAGCTTGCCAATCTCATAGCCAAATGCCGACACCACCACCTCACACCGTTGGTGGAGATACACTCCGAGGAAGAACTGAAGCGCGCGTTAGCCGCGGGTGCCGATGTCATTGGCGTCAATAATCGGGACCTCAAGTCACTAAGGGTAGACCTTCAAACCTCCGAACGACTCCTCCCGCTCATTCCTCCTGGTGCCGTTCGGGTCGCTGAAAGCGGTATGCACTCCACTCACGATACCGATCGCATGTTCTCGGCAGGGGCGAACGCCGTGCTTATTGGCTCTTCGCTTATGAAAAGCCGAAACCGCGTCGAGGCACTCGCCGAGTTCAGGAGAGCGCGGTGATAATCAAGATTTGTGGTGTCACCTCGGCGCACGACGCCCACCTTTGTGCGGACTCCGGAGCCGACCTGATCGGCGTGGTGCTTTCGGACTCCCCCCGGCGGACATCGTTGGAGGCATTGAATGGCATCATCGATGCGGTAGGGTCCGGAGGTAGCGTGGTCGGCGTGTTCGCGGCACCCGGTGATCTTGAGCAGTTCGATGCCGGATGCCAAACCGAGCTCGACTACTATCAGACCTATTTTGACAGGTCGCTCGTCACGGTTCGCCAACCTAAGCGAGCATGGATTCGGGCCAAACGTGTGAAACAGAACGTTGAGTTGAGCGCAGGGTCGGATATTACTCTCCTCGACTTCAAGGATTTTCAGTCTGACGAACTCCTGTCCGAATTGCGGAAGTATTATGACAAGATAACCGACACAACATTGGTGGCCGGCGGGCTTACTGTCGGCAACATCAGTTCCGTGCTGGCCGCGGTTCGACCGCTCGGTGTCGATGTCGCCCGTGGCACGGAAAAAAGCGCAGGGATCAAGGACCCGGAGTTGGTGCGAGAGTTCATAGCGAGGATCAAGCATGCAGCGAGTTGAGAAGTGGTATTTCGGCCGGTTTGGCGGCAGATTTGTTCCGGAAACTCTGGTGTCGGCGCTTGATGAGCTCGAAGCAGCATTCGAGGCATCGCAGAATGATACGTCCTTTGGTGCCGAACTCGACTATCTGCTGAAAACCTATGTTGGCCGGCCCACGCCGTTGTACCTGGCTCGCAATCTCACTGCCGACTGGGGTGGCGCGAAGATCTACCTGAAGCGCGAGGATCTCGCCCACACCGGCGCGCACAAGATCAACAACTGCGTCGGACAGGCGCTGTTGGCAAAACGCCTTGGCAAGACACGAGTGGTAGCCGAAACCGGCGCCGGACAGCACGGCACCGCGACCGCAGCGGCATGCGCCATGCTCGGACTTGAATGTGTCGTCTACATGGGCACTCATGATATGGCCCGTCAGCAACCAAACGTCCAACGGATGCATCATCTTGGCGCCGAGGTACGCGAGGTGTCCGCCGGACTCGGGACGCTCAAAGAAGCAACCTCCGAGGCGATTCGCGACTGGGTGACCAACGTCCGTGGCACATATTATGTTATCGGCTCCGCCGTGGGACCACATCCGTATCCAAAGATCGTCCGCACTTTTCAGTCGGTGATCGGCCGTGAAACCCGCGCCCAGTTTCTGGAAATCGAAAGTCGACTCCCTGACCACATTGTCGCCTGCGTCGGAGGCGGCTCCAATGCTATCGGCATCTTCTCGGCATTCCTCGAAGATTCCTCCGTCCGATTGACAGGAGTCGAATCGGGCGGCGAGTCACTCGATTGCGGTAAGCATGCCGCCTCGCTCACCAAAGGACGGCCCGGTATTCTTCACGGCGCGCTCACGTATGTACTTCAGGATGAACACGGCCAGATCGATATCACGCATACGATTTCGGCCGGACTCGATTATCCGGGCGTAGGTCCGGAGCACGCGGCACTTCGGGATAGTGGGCGCGTCCGGTATGTCACCGTTCCGGACCGTGCGGCTGTCGCAGCCTTCCGGGAACTCTGCCGAAAGGAAGGGATCATCCCTGCGCTTGAGTCGAGCTTTGCGCTGGCGCACGCACGCGAGATTGCCGGTTCCATGTCCGGTGAGCAGGCGATCGTGGTAAATCTTTCGGGTCGGGGCGACAAGGACCTGGGATCGGTGCCGAGTCATGAAGACTGAACTGTCCGGAAAGCTATGCTCGCTCGCCCGATCCGGCCACGCGGCCCTGGTGCCGTTCGTTACCTGTCACTATCCCGATGCGTATCGTTTCGACCAGGTCGTTGAGGTTGTTCTTGAAACCGGCTGCGACCTGCTCGAGATCGGATTTCCTCACTCGGACCCGTTGGCCGACGGCCCCACAATCCAGCGCTCTTCCCATATAGCGCACGGCAACGGCTTTACGCCCGGACGCGGCTTCGATTCGATTCAGCACCTCAAGGCGCATTCAGATATTCCCATAGTCATCATGTGCTATGCAAACGTGATCTACCAATTTGGTTACGAGCTGTTTGTCGAAAAATGCTTGGACTCCGGTGTGAGTGGCGTGATAGTACCAGACATGATTTTCGAGGAAGGGGCCGAGCTTCGCGAAGTCTGCCTGCGGCGAAACGTGAGTTTTATTCCGTTGATCGCTCCCACTACGCCATTTGACCGCGCAGCGGCCATTGCCGAGTCGGCCGAGGGATTCGTGTATTTTGTCAGTGTCACCGGCACCACCGGTGCGCGGTCATCAATTGGGTCTGATGCCGCCACCACAGTAGCATCGATTAAGAAACAATCACCTGTGCCGGTCTATACGGGATTTGGCATATCCACGCCTGCCCTGGCGAGACAGGCAGCCAAGTTCAGTGACGGTGTTATTATCGGAAGCAAGTTGATAGAATGTATCGATGCCGACAATGGAGCCGGAGGATTCACCACTCTCCGCTCATTCCTCACGGAAGTTCGTGCTGCTCTGCCGTAGAAGGAGACAAACATATATGATGCTCGTAATAATGAAACGGACGGCAACTACAAAGGAGACTGCGGCAGTTATCAAGTACATCGAAGGGTTGGGCCTTCGGCCCCATGTCTCGCATGGCGCCGACAAGACAATAATTGGCGCAAACGGCATCGATCAGCTGCCCGACACACAACTGCTCGCCTCACTGCCAAGTGTCGAGTCGGTGGTGCCGGTTCAGAAACCGTACAAACTGGCATCGCGGGAGTTCCAACCGGATAGCTCAGTCGTGCCGGTCAACGGCGTCAGGATCGGAAACGGCGGGGTAGTTGTAATGGCGGGTCCTTGCGCGGTGGAGAGTTTCGATCAGACGCTGGTGGCCGCCAGGGGTGCCAAGGCCGCGGGTGCCTCGGTGATTCGAGGAGGAGCATTCAAACCGAGAACCTCTCCCTATTCGTTTCAGGGGCTTGGTGAGGAGGGCCTGAAAATACTTGCCAGAGTGCGCGAGGAAGTTGGCCTGCCGATCGTCTCCGAGTGTCTTTCCGAGGATGATGTTGAATTGGTGTCGTCATACGTCGACATCATTCAGATCGGTGCCCGCAACATGCAGAACTTCGCCATGCTTGAACGGGTGGGGAAGCAGTCCCGCCCGGTGCTGCTCAAACGCGGCATGATGTCGACTATCGAAGAACTACTGATGTCGGCGGAGTACATCCTGGCAAACGGGAACAAAAATGTCATCCTCTGTGAGCGGGGTATCAGGACATTCGACAAATTCTCGCGGAACACCTGTGATATCGCTGCCGTCCCGGCCCTCAAGCGGCTTTCGCACCTCCCGGTGATCGTTGACCCCTCGCATGCCACCGGGGATCGCTATCTGATCTCACCGGTTGCCCTCGCGGCGGTTGCTGCTGGTGCCGACGGGTTACTCATCGAGGTCCATCCGGACCCGGACAAAGCTCTTTGCGATGGCGCGCAGTCACTGGATTTGGTGGAGTTTGCCGGTCTGATGAACAGCGTACGGGCCATCGCGAAAGCGATCAACGAAACTTCAGGGAAGTGAGCTCAGATATTGATGAATCGACTTGGCGGCTTGACGGCCCGCGCCCATAGCGAGGATGACGGTTGCCGCACCCGTTACGACATCGCCGCCCGCCCATACGCGATCGCGCGATGATTTGCCGGTTGCCTCATCAACTTCGATGTTTCCTTTTTTCCCGATAGTCAAACCGGGCGTAGTAGCGCCTATCAGAGGATTCGGGCTGTTGCCGATAGCGCACACAACTGCGTCCACTTCAAAGGTTGCGATGGCCCCCTCGATTGGCACTGGCTTTCGTCGACCGGAGGCGTCCGGCTCCCCCAATTCCATTTTCTGGCATTCGATAGCTTTCACCCAGCCATTCTCGTCGCCAATGTAGCGAATGGGTAGTGTGAGATACTCGAAAATCACGCCTTCTTCCTCGGCGTTCTCGATCTCCTCAAGCCGCGCCGGCAGTTCCTGCCTGGACCTTCGGTAGACAATCCGGCTCTCCGCTCCGAGTCGCAGAGCACTTCGCGCACAATCCATAGCGACATTCCCACCGCCAATCACGACAACCCGTTTGTGGAATTTTACCGGCGTGTGATACTTGGGGAATAGAAAACCCTTCATAAGATTCAACCGAGTGAGATATTCGTTGGCCGAATAAACGCCATTGAGATTCTCTCCGGGTATTTCCATGAACCACGGCAGCCCGGCGCCGGAGCCGACAAATATGGCATCGTATTCTTCGAGCAGATCGTCAATTGATCTGGTCTTGCCGACGACGAAATCGGTGACCAACTCGACCCCCAGGCTCTGCAAAAACTCCACTTCACGGGTGACAATGGCTTTGGGCAGGCGGAATTCTGGTATACCATAGATCAGCACGCCCCCCATCTTGTGGAGCGCCTCAAAAATCGTGACCTGGTGACCAGATTTGATTAAGTCACCTGCCACTGTCAGGCTTGCCGGGCCGCCGCCGACAACTGCCACTCGTTTGCCGGTCGAAGGCGGCATTGCCGGGATTCCCAACACCCCCTGCGCAGCTTCCCAATCCGCCAGGAATCGCTCCAATCTGCCGATGGCAATCTGCCCGCCTTTCTTGACCAACACACAAGCTTTCTCACACTGCTCTTCCTGCGGGCAGACCCGGCCGCAGATAGCCGGTAAGCAATTCTTGTTCTTGAGTATGCTGACGCCACCGGTGAAGTCCTGTTGGGCAATGCATTTGATAAAACCTGGAATATCAATTTCTACTGGGCATTCGAACACACAGGTCGGTTTCTTGCATTGGATGCACCGCCGTGCTTCCTCGACCGCTGTCTCGATCGGGTACCCAAGGGCTACTTCGCTGAAATTATGCTGCCGCACTTCCGGCGGCTGCTTGGGCATCTCTCGGCGATGCAAATCGAGCTTTTTGGGTTGTGGGTCAGCCATCGACCGTCTCCTTCACGATGTGGGCATGCTGATCACAGCCGCTCGTTTGCAGCGGCACTACCTCCTCAGGCAGGTAGGTCTTGCGTCGTTGCAACAGCTCTTCCCAATCAACCTCGTGACCATCGAAATCCGGGCCGTGCACGCATGCAAACCTCGTGGCGCCCCCAACACGTACTCGGCACACTCCGCACATGCCGGTGCCGTCGATCATGATAGGATTCAGACTGACCATTGTCTTGATGCCCAACGGACGGCTGGCCTGAGAAGATCGCATCATCATGAACGTACAGCCGTTGGCATAGATGCGGTCGATTGGCTCGTCGAACCCCTTGATTATTTCCGGCAACCTGCCGACATGACCGCGAAATCCGCGAGTCCCGTCGCGGGTAATATGCACAACCTTGTCCGAAACGGCTTTCAGCCGCTCTTCCCAGTAGAGAAGATATGCACTTCTCGCCTCAAGAATAGTAATGACCCTGTTGCCCTTTTCTTTCAAGGCCCTGGCGATAGGAAACATACTGCCGATGCCGTAACATCCGGCCAGGCACAGGACTGTCCCGTAGTTTTCGATCTCGGTGGCGTTACCGAGCGGCCCAACGACAGTCGGAATTGTGGCCCGTTCACGAAGCGCCGCCAGCCTTCCGGTGGTGCTGCCGATGTTCATGACGAGCAGTGTGATGGTCCCCATTTGTCTGTCCCAATCGGATATTGACAGTGGAACTCTCTCGCCTTCCTCTTCGGCGCGTATGATCACGAATTGACCCGGGTTCGCTTGGCGCGCTACTGCTGGCGCCTCTATGGTGAGGAGATGAATGTTCGGCACGATCATCCGGCTGGACAGGATCCTAAACATCTCGCCTCCGAATCGTCACGCGCTGCGGGTTGGAATTCACCGACTCAAAATCAACCAGTGATATTTTTAGCGACCTTTCCGGCTGGTTGGGCGTGATTCTCACCGGCCATTCCCGCGTCAAGGCAGTCGACTCAACGACAACATAGTCATTGTTGGATATGCCAGCTCGCTGAGCGTCGGCCGGATTGATCTCAAGGACTCCTTGTGCTAAGAGCATCTTTGAACCTTCCACCCAATCAGACAGCGGAAACCCGCGATGGCTGTGCTCCGCGGCAGTTGCTGTCAGAACGAACTGATATTTCCCATCTCTATCAGTGCTCTTCGCAGGCGCATGCTCTGCCACCGCCATCTCACCGATATCCGCCAATGAGCGGGGGATGCGGGAGAGTGCATCAAATTTCCCCATGTCGTCGATGAGACCTGATATCTCGTCGTAGATATCCGCGCTGCACTCAAACTCAAATCCCGCTTTACCCATTCTTCGGGCAATACGACAGAGTATGTCCCAATCAGCGAGGGCGATACCGGGCGAGATGGCCGCCTTGCGCACTCGCTGTACTCGACCCTCACCGTTTATAAAGGTACCATCGATTTCAGTTGATGCGGCGGCAGGCATCAGGAGATCGACCCTACAGGCCGGGTCTGGTGGGTAAATGTTCTGGCAGATAATAAACTCAGAATCGCGATGCCGACGGGAGGGAATTTCTCCCATCAAGTACAGCACTTTGTAGGCATTGCCCTGCGACCACGACCCTGAATGAGGATGAAGTGACAAGCCAACGCCCCACTTCTTTTCAAGGGCCAACACTCTCTGTGGGTCGCCGCTCGACTGACCTCCTGGCAATAGCTCCGAGTACGACCCCATCAACAATGATCCGACCAGATTATTGTGCGAGGGAAGAGGCAGCACTCCGGCTTTGAGGTGCAGCGCAAGCTGCTCGACTGCCTGTAAAAGCTGTGCATTGTAGTCGCACTGCATGAACTCGGTCCCGATCAAAATCAAGGGCGAGGTCGCCTCAGACAGCAGCTTCGAGGTCTGCGCAAGCTTCTCTCGTACCGAATCGCTGACCCGAGTGACACCGGTTGGCTTGATGCGTGATGTCCTCGCCGAGTTCCCCTGCATCATCGTTAGCAGGGAACTCACGTACGCGACTTCTTCGTATGGCAGCGGTTGCAGCCAGATATCCGCCAATAGCGTCAGGTTGTGCGGGTTGGGATGAACAGTGATGATTTTAGCACCACGCTTAACTGCTTTTCGAAGAGCCACGCCGATTACCGATCGCGCGAATCTGGTGTTGAGCCCAACGCAGAGGATGACATCCGCGTCCTCCAGTCTGGCAACCGAGACCGACTGCTTTAATAAGTTGAGATAGTTATTGAAGGCCTGTCCGTAGAAAGCTCTCGCAGACGTGTCTACGTTGTTGGACCCCATGACGACCCGCGTGAATTTCTGTGCGACGTACAGGTCCTCATTGCAGCAATTTGGCGAAGCGAGTAAACCGAACTGCTCCGGCGAACAAGCAGAAAGTCGTTCAGCCGCCAGGCCAATGGCCTTCTCCCACGATATCTCCGCGTTTGAGCCGTTGTACCTCATCTGCGGGACCCTCAACCGCATGGGGCCGTTTACCAATTCGGTGTTGCAGAATCTCCCCTTCACACAGAGCTGACCGTGATTGATCAGTGCATCGTCGGCGGGCAAACTTCCGATCACACGGTCATTTTTGACAAGCAGGCGCATCTGGCATCCCACGCCGCAGAACGAACAGGTGGTGGTTACTTCACGATCGGGTTTCCCCTCCCACGCTCTGGTCTTCTCGCGGAGAGTTCCTGTGGGACAAACGGCCACACAGGCGCCACAGAATTCACAACCGGCGTCGAGATGGCTCCGTCCGAAAGCCGGGCCGATGATCGTCGCGCGACCGCGTTGCTTGAAGGCCAGTACATTAGCCGTGCGTACCTCCTGGCACATGCGAATGCACCTGCCGCAAAGGATGCAGAGATTGTAATCGCGGTCGTAGAAAGGATCCTCGTTTTCAACCCGCAGATTCCGGTAGTGAATCGGGTAAATGATCTCTTTGACCCCCAGTCGCTCGGCCACTTCCTGGAGTTCACATTGCCCATCCTTTGGACAATAGCGGCACCCGGTAGTAACTCCGGCCTTTCGAATCGTGACGGAATAGCGCTTGCAGTCTTCCTTTTCATCGCACACAAGGCAGCTCGCCGTATGCTCGCTCATGAACAGCTGCAGGATTTCCATTCGCATGGCCTGAACCTGCGCGGTGTTCGTCCGGATAATCATGCCATTCTCGATGGGAGTCGTGCAGGCGGTGGGAAGGTTCCGCATCCCCTCGACTTCGACTATGCACATCCGGCAGCCGCCATGCGGCGACAGATCATCGTGCGCACAGAGCGTCGGAATATAGATTCCCTGTTTCTTGGCAACCTGCAGAATGGTCTCCCCGCGTACGGCGCCGTACTGCGTGTTATCGATCGTGATTGTCACTGTCGGCGTCTGGGCGCTCATGACGCCCTCCTCTCAGAGCGCATGACGATGGCGTTAGCCGCCAGCGGATCGAAACGACATACCTCGAAGCAGGCCTTGCACTTGATACAGCGGGACAGATCGATCGTGTGCGGCTCAGTCTTGGCGCCACTAATGGCCTCAGTCGGACACACGCGAATGCACTGCTGGCAGCCGTTGCATTTCCCGGGCTCGATGAAATACTCCACAAGCTCTTTGCAGATTGTCGCCGCACAGTATTTTTCATTGACGTGCTGAAGATATTCGCCCCGGAAATACCTGAGCGTGGTCAGCACCGGATTCGGAGCCGTCTGTCCAAGGCCACACAGCGAGACACGTTGGACCGCCTCGGCCAGCGTCTGAAGTCTGGCAATATCGGCGGAATCGGCCTGTCCCTTCACGATATTCTCCAGAATCTTCACCATCTGCCACGTGCCGACCCGACAAGGAGAACATTTGCCGCAGGATTCCTTTTGAGTGAAGTTCAGGAAATACAGCGCCAAGTCAACCGCACAGGTGTCCTCGTCCATAACAATCATCCCCCCGGATCCCATAATCGACCCGGCAGCAGTCATCGACTCGTACGCTACTTGAATGTCGAGAAACTCCTCGGAAAGACACCCCCCCGAGGGTCCGCCGGTCTGCACGGCCTTGAACTTACGCCAGGTCCCACCACCGATATCGAAGATTATTTCACGGAGCTTGATCCCCAGCGGGACTTCTATCAACCCACCGCGGCGGACCTTTCCAACTAACGAGAAAGTCTTGGTGCCGTAGTTCCCCTGAATCCCGAACTGACGATACCATGACGCGCCGTGCCGCATGATATTCGGGAGCGTGCCAAGTGTCTCGACATTGTTAATAATCGTCGGCTTGCCAAACAGCCCTGCGATGGCAGGAAATGGCGGACGCGCTTTGGGCATTCCGCGACGGCCCTCAATAGAGCCGATCAACGCTGTTTCTTCGCCGCAGACAAATGCACCGGCACCCTCCTTGATCGTAACGTCGAATGAGAAACCGGAATCAAGTATGTGTTGACCCAACAGCCCATACTGCCGCATCTGCTTCACTGCCGACTTCAAACGCGCGATAGCCAACAGGTAGTCTGAGTTTATATAGATGTATCCGTGATCTGCTCCTATCGCATACGCTGCGATCAACAACCCTTCAAGAACGCAGTGAGGGTCGCTCTCAATGAGAGCACGATTCATAAATGCGCCCGGGTCTCCTTCAGAAGAATTGCAGATCATATACTTGGTCGTACCTGGAGCGCCTCGGCAGATCTCCCATTTCTTGAAAGTAGGAAAACCAGCACCTCCCCGTCCCCGTAGCCCAGCCTCTTTAACGACCGCGATAACCTCTTCAGGTGTCATGCCCAACGCTTTCGTTAACCCACGGTAACCGTCGTTGGCGAGATAATGGTCGATGTCGTCAGGATCGATAAAACCGCAGTTTCGTAGCACCACCCGCACTTGTGGCTTAAGCATTGGGATATCGAAAAAGCGAGGAATGCTGTCGGGCGCGTTGCCGTTGGTACTAAAATGTCCCACGGCAAGATCGGATGCCGGGTTCCCTTCGATCAGATATCGTTCGATGATAGTCCGTGCCGATCTCGAGTTGACAGGGCCGTAGCTGATACGCGGGCGACCCGGAACAACAATATCCATCAACGGTTCGAGGTAGCAGGGGCCAATACACCCCACTTGAACAAGTCGCGCCTTTATCCCTGTCTCCTTGAGAGTCTGCCGCACTGACTTCACTACATCCAACGCTCCGGCCGCTATCCCGCACGTAGCGGTGCCGACATAGATGACTGGAATCTTACTCTCTTGAATCAGATTCCACTTTCGCCGAGCCTGGACGACTCTCTTCTCGAAATCACTCACGTTTCTTCAGAATCTCCTTGATTTGGGTCACCAGGACCCGAGCATGAATTCGGTCGTCGATTTGCACCACCGGTGCGAGAGTGCAACAACCAAGACACGTAGCACGCTGGAAATCGAAGCGTTTGTCCGCCGATGCCTGCCCGATGGAGATGCCAAGCTCCCAGGCTACCGCGTCGCTTAAGAAATGTCCGCCCTTGACATGACAGGCTGTCCCCATGCAGACCTTGATTTTTTGAGCGCCAGGCTCGGAAAAGCGAAACTTGGGATAGAATGAGGCCACGCCATAGATTTGATTCTCCGATAGCTTCAAGAATAGCGAGATGCACCTGACCGCCTCTTCGGAAATGTATCCAAGCCCCTCCTGAACTCTCAGTAGAATCGGTATCAAGTCGCTTTCAACACCCTTGAAATCTCCCAATATGTCGGTCCAGTCATTTACTTTTTGGGCCCCAGGTTGGTTAACGGCCATCGTGCTTTTCACGTATCACTCCTCCCCACTCTCGCGTACGGGATGCAATCGGAAAAACCAACGCGACCGGTGACAAAATCCTCCGAAAAAGCCATACACGTGGGAGCTCCGCAGCACCCACAGTCAATCTGCGGGAGCTTCTGGTAAACCCGCTCCCGCTCTCTCATGCGCTTTATCGAAGTCTCAAGATCGGTGTCGAAGTAGCACGTGGGACGCGGCAGGACCGGATGCTCCAGGAAGTAGTAACCCTGTGCGAGCTTACGACGGATATCATCCTCATCCAGAACTATCGGCGTTTCGTACTTATCCCGCTGCTTAATGTTGTTAGCCCGCGCCACATAGGGATTCTCCACGTTAAGGGGTCCACTGATGCAACCCAACATGTGTGCCAGCACCTCGACAAAAGCAATATTGCGCAATCTGGAGTTCTCGATGTCATCGAGTATCTGCATGACATGATCCAGACCCGAAACAGCCAGCCAGTTCTCCATCCTGACGGATTGCGTCAGGCTCCCTGTTGTTACCCAGCCGCCGGTGAAACAAAAGTCGTCGGGGACTTTGTACCTCTCCGGTTCCTCCTTGATTGCGATGATATGCGGAAGCAAAACCGAATACGCTTCGCGCACGGAAATGACGCCGTCGAACCATGATTTGGCTTTCTCCGCCGGCTGCCTGATGGACACAATTTTGGCGGGACAGGTTGCCATGTAGAATATGCCGATCTCCTCAGGCTTGAGGCCTAATTTGCCGGGCAGCGTCTTTCTGATTTCACGCGCGGTAACTTCTCTTGGCACGTCGAGGGGGACAATCAACTCTACAAGATCGGGATACTTGACCTGTATCAATCTGACAATACAGGGACAGTACGATGAGATGAGGGGCAGCCGACCGCGGTATCCCCTAAGGTATTCCATCAGTGCCTTGCCCAAAGCGGTGGACGAAGTGTTGACTTCGACTACCTCGTCAAATCCAAGTTGCTTCAACGCGACATGGACATAGTATGGGTGAACACTGGTTTCAAACTGGGAATAGAGCACGGGAGACGGTACGATGACTTTGTACCTGAAACGGGCGCTCGCAGTCAAGCCATCGATTTCAAGGGTAATCGCTCCCGAGGGGCATACGGAAATACAATTACCGCAGTCAACGCACAATTCCTCGGATATGACGGCTTTCCCACCCCGCACCCGAATGGCCTGGGTTGGACAATGGCGCATGCACGCCATGTGTCCTCGGCATTTGTCCGTATCCACGCGAAGGGCGTGGAAATACTGAGCTTGTTCCATCTGCCTCTCCCGATGGGAGGGTTATTGAATCATGAACCTCATTTTCAAAGTCGTACCCACTCCGACCGTACTCGTCACGTCGAGGTTGTCGGAATTCCTCTTGATATTGGGCAAACCCATGCCGGAACCGAACCCCATCGCCCGCATCTCTTCCGTCGCCGTCGTATACCCCTCCTGCATAGCCAACTCGATGTCCGCTATCCCCTTGCCTTCATCCGCGATTATGACCTCAATGCATTTGGAGGTAACCGAAAGATTGAGTTTGGCTCTTTTTGCATGCATGATGACATTCATCTCCCCTTCATAGGTGGAGATCGCTACGCGGCGAACAAGCAGTGGCGGCAGGCCGATTTTTTTCAAAATGGCCTTTACTTCGGTAGAAGCTAAACCCGCTTTGGTGAAATCCGCGCCATCGATAAAAAACTCCCGCTGCAATGAAACGACCTCGATGTGCTGCCCGACAGTGTCGAGTTTTCCTTCCGCTCGCTCCCCCTTGATTGATGACTCTATCCTGATACAGGCGTCGTAGGTATCAAAGTCCGTGGTCATCAGAACAAGATGACTTTCCCTGGCCAACTGTCCGGCGCCGTCTTTCGGCTTCTTGCCGCGAACGAATACGACTCCCTTGAACTCAGCCATGTGCGCCGAGATGATTGCCTGATGCGTGGCCAGGCCGGTGAGCAGGACCGAATTGGGCTTGCCGAACGCCAGGACATCGCTCATGAGATCAGAAGCGTAGACGTGTTCAATCTGTGTAGTAAGGCGATCGTCCCCCTCGATGACGGCCGCCCCAAGCGCATCTCTTATCGCGTCAATCCTTACCGCATTCGCCATACTGATACCGTGTTGAAGCGTAGTAAGGCAATCGGCTCACCGACCGCTGGCTCCGTGCGGAAGTCAGCCAAGGTCATTTGGTCACCAATCCAAGCGAATACAGCTTTCCAATCAACTCAAACGTGGCAAGCGGTGTCGATAGAACCGCGATATTATGCTTGCTGGCCAACTCTATAGTTTCCTGGGGAACGTTTTTCCCGCTGGTTATCACAATCGCTGACACATCGACAAGATTGGCGGCCGGCACGATGTTCTTATGGGTCTGCACCGTAATCCAGAGATTGCCGGACTGCGCCCCCGCCATCACATCGCTCAGCATATCGGACACGAACACACCGCTTACCTCACGATGCTCGAATGTGCTCAACGCTTTCAGGCCGACATTCTCGATCAGATCTTTGGTAGTCATTAACGGTCTCCTGTATTCATTTCACCCAAGCGACAAATGTCCATCAGAAAAGCTGCTTTCGCTCCTGAGGAGGCTCCAGTGATAGCATGCCGACATCGTGTATCAACTCACCTTTGCACAGCGAAAGGTCCTTGATCAGATTACACGACAGTATCTTCACCTTGGATCTCGTGGTGTCTCGCCGCTGATTGAAATAATCTGTCAGCATATCCAGCCGGGATTGGGCAATTGGTTTGGTCTTTGTCTCCGGAAGAAAGCCGAAGGCCACCAGGATCCAGGTCTTCTCCGCCTCGTATTTTTTCCTCAGAATCTCCACCTCACAATCGTTCGGACATCCCGGACAGTACAGCAACCCGAGAAGATCCTCGAACCCCTCGCGCTGGGCGCAGCGAGCACACTGAAGATCGAACCGGAACGTCTGCGCGTTCTCCACGATACTCCAGGTACAGGCTCCTTCGCGGTACTCATCCCACGTATCCCACGGAGAGAAGTAGGTCCTTACATTCTGGCAGTGAGAACACCGCTCAAACACGGTAAACCCATACTGAATATTGGCCATTTTCCAGAGATGATGACAGGCAGGCATCTACAGCTTCCTTCCCGGTGGTGCACTAAATCATGATGTAGATAATCGGCTTTCCTGACTATGTATAAGAATACTGGACTAAAATGTCAATGACAATTAACTGGTTTTTGCTGAAAATTGGCAAAAGCACAGCCCGATGGCGCGTCAGGCGAGAACCCCTGGTGTGTGCCGTCGGGCGTAGGCAAAGGTACACAGAGGGCGGCCCGAGAGGTCGTGGATATTTACGGCCTAGATCGCGGTCTCCGAAACCAGAAGAGGCAGGCATGTCGTGATGTCAACTCCGAACCGGACAGGGCGTTGTGGACGCTGCCCAACTGCGGGACAAGTCGGGTCCGGATGATTGGCGTGTATTCAGGATTTGGCTGGGAGACAGGGACTCGAACCCCGATCCCACGGTCCAGAGCCGTGTGCCCTACCATTGGACGATCTCCCAGTTCTCAGATGTCAATCGGCAGTTTCAGGTCGTCCCTGAAGCTGTCGCGGCTCGACCGACCAACTGGCCGAACGACGAAGTAGCCAAATATATACGCGCGGCTCGACCTGTCAAGCAACACTTTTTCGCGTTCAGCGATGTCGTAACTGCTGGATTACCAGCGCCTTGCCGGCGACCCCAATCGATGCTCGTGCGGCGATTATAGAGTTGCGTAGTCCACGAGATTCCCCCAGGCGGATGGTCAGCCGAGACGCATCATAGGCTGTACCGACACTGGTAAGCACGATCGATTCGGAAATCGGGATGACCGAGATCATGTCCCCCCTGCCTCCTCGGATACCCAGGGTCTGGTTGGCCACGAACTGTACGACATAGTCGTTCCCCAGGATCCGGACCGTCGGTCGATAACGAGCAGCGGGACGAACGGCTCCAGCTAGCAACATCAGGTTACCGACAAACTGATCCGGCTCACCGAACGAGGGTTGAATGAGATCGATACGCTGAGCACGCCGTTCAAGACAGTAGTCGAGCGCCAGTTCAACATCAGTCTTGTCCTTGACGGTCGGAAAGCGTAAAACTTGGGTGCGACCAGCGAGCTTCCTGGGAATTCGCTTCAGGGAGTCAAAATCCCCTATAAGCAGGTCCGGGGCAATTCCGGTCTTACGAAAAAAAGAGTAACCGCCATCGACTGCGATTAGAAACCGTCCATGACAGAGGGCGCGGAACCTGGGCAAATGCTTTTGGCCGTATCGGCCGTGAAGGAAAAGGACAGCATCTCTCACGGAAAACTCTAACTTCGCACGGCGACTGCCGCGGCGCCGAGGAGTGCGGTTTTCTCTTCGATAATAACGCCCACCGGCATGCGGGCCAGGAGCGCCTCCATCTTGCCGCGCTTGACGAACCGCTCCATAAAACGCCCTTTGTCCAATGCCGTAATGATCTGCGGTGCGATCAACCCGCCAATGTAGATGCCGCCCAGCGTCATCCCCTTAAGCGCCAGATTGGCCGCCTCGGATGCATAGCAGTCGATAAAGAGATCAAGGGCGCGACCCGCATGCTCATCGCGGCCGGAAAGCGCCTGCTCGATGATCGCGCCGGCTTTATCATCCGCTTTTTCAAACCAGCCAGCCGGCGTCAATCCCCGCGAGTCGAGGCCAAAATTGTATATCCGTTCTAAACCCCCAAGACTGATGACATCTTCAACTTCCACCTGTCCGCGCTCGGAATAAATGTACTCCCAGAGTTCCACTTCGAGTTGGCTGCCGGGGGCGAAATCGGCGTGTCCTCCCTCGGATGCGTACGGTGTGAAGCTGTCCTGGTCGCGGTATATGAGCGCCTCACCAAGACCGCTACCGGCAGCAATAAGCCCAAGATTGCCGTGGTCAGGGCGAAGCCCCTCGTTGATGACAAAGAACCGGTCCGGCTTGAGTTCCATCAGCCCGTATGCCGTGGCGACAATGTCGTTAAGCAGCTTGACCCGGCCGATGGAGAATCGTGACTCGACGGCGCTGGCGCGAATATGCCAGGGCAGATTGGTAGTGGTAACCTCATTGTTTATCACCGGACCGGCCACACCAAAACACGCAAACGAAATATCCTCTTTGTTCTTCTTGAGATAGAGATTGAGGATCGACTCCAGGTTGGAGAAGTTCTTGCTGATGAAACTGGCCTGGCCGGTCAACACGACCGAGCCATCCCGCTCCTTCACTCTCGCCAGGTCGACTCTTGTACCGCTTATGTATCCTGCAATCATGACACTTCCTTGACTGAGACGATCCGACGATCCAACTGCGATGCGGCCTCAGCGTCAAGCAACCAGACTGTTCGTTCGGCCTTCACTTTCGCCGCAGGAGGTATATATGCGTTTGCTTCGCCGCACAACACCTTTTTCAACATGTGCGCTTTCTTTGCACCGGCGACAAGAAACAGCACTTGCCGGCTGGCGTTTATCAGGCTGAGATTAAAGGAGATGCGGTAACTTCCTGCGGCGGTCACAAAGGGCGCCACCACCAGATCGGCAGCCGGAACGGAATGATACGAATCGGGAAACAGCGACGCCGTGTGGCCGTCTTCCCCCATGCCGAGCATTACCAGGTCAAAACAAGGAATCCCATTGGCCGCAGCTTTCACCACCCCGCGAATCTCACGCTCGTAGCGGGCCGCCTCTGCCGCCGGGTCGGTTGCTTCTCCCTGAATTCGATGAACGATCTCGGGGCGGATCGACAGCGGTCCCAGCAGGTATTTCCGGGCAACCCCGTAATTACTCTGATCGTGGTCGGGCGGGACAGCCCGCTCATCGGAAAAGAACAACTCCACTTTCTCATTGAAAAGCGCCGAGGCCTCTTGGCGTTTCGCCATTGTGTGATAGATCGCCTTGGGGGTGTCCCCGCCTGACAGTGCGATAGCAAAGCGCGGAGGTACGACGTGAACATTCAGGGCATCAAGGAGCAAGGATGCAGCGCCTTCAGCCAGGGCCTCGGCCGAACGGTATACAAGTACTTCTCTCACCGTAGGTATCGAGACGGACAAACGATCATTCCAGGACCACTGCCGTGCCGCTGGCGCTTACCATCAACATACTGCCGTTCGAGCCGACCGTTTCATAGTCCAGGTCGACGGCAATGACGGCATTCGCGCCCAACTGGGCCGCGCGCGCCTGCATCTCTTCGAGGGCGATCGTTTTGGCCTTGCTCAACTCCTGCTCATACGCCTGGGAACGGCCCCCCACGATGTCTCGGATACCGGCAAAAATGTCCTTCAGGATATTGGCCCCCATGATCGCCTCCCCTGACACGAGACCAAGGTAACGAACCACTCTTCTTCCTTCGATTACGTTGGTGGTAGTGACAAGCATTGCCATATCTGATTCCTCCTGGTTTCTATTCTATTTGATATTGCATCATGACTCGACAGGTTGCCGTATACTCATCGAACTCAGCCGTGTCGGTCAGCGAGCTGATGACATATTGGCTTACGGGAAACTCGGCCAGCCGCCGTGTCAGAGCCAGATGTTCATATACCGCTTCATATTCGACATCGGAACTATCGGACCGGCCACTTCGCAACAGCGAGGCCTGGCTGCCGTTGTCAAACAAGATCTCAATAAGATCCTCACTCAGCAGGCCGGCCTCGCGCCAGACCAGGCGAATGACGTCGTCCCCCAGATGTACATCAACCCCACGGTCGTTCCATGTAATCTCGCCTCGCTCGCTCAGTCGGTACAACACCCAGGCAAAAAGCAGGTCCGTACAACTGCCATTCCCCTCGTGTCTCTTGAATGAGAACTGGACCGGGAGCAACGCGGGGGACTTGGCGCGGACGGCCGCAAAAAGCTCCCCAAGCAGTTGACGCGCCGGAAACGTGCGATACCACCGGAACGGCATGGCAGTGTTTCTATCAAGCGTGGCCGGCACGACTTCCGCGTTGATGAACGAGAAGTCAGTCAGTCTGGCCAGGGTGGCATCGAGCTCCGGTGTCGTCTGGAACGGACGATAATCGACAACGACCACCGGTACCGACTCCACTACCAGTGACCGGACCGCTCCTGGCAAATAGCACACACTCTTTTGATCGGAACGTATCTGAATTATCTCCCAGCAGCGCGTCTGGTGAGTCTCCGGGTCACGGGTACAACTAGTGGCTACGTACGCCGTGTATTCACTAACAGAGTCATCGACAGTGACCAGGAGGATACGCGACGGATGCAGACGGGCGATCTGCGATGCCAACTCTTCTGCTTCGCTACGGCCCTCGGTGTCGGTGACAATGATGCACGTGGCCAGACAGACCTTGATCGGCAACTCACCAGACACCGGTTCGGAACCGATCTGGCGCCAGATCTCGTGAAGACGTCGCTCGATGGCCTCTGCATTCACCGGCAGGCTGTCGGCCTGGTCGGAATACGGTGTGATCGGCGCCAGGCTCATAACCGCAACCAGTCACGCGCGTCACGCTTGAGGAGGTCGTCGGCCGCCTCCGGTCCCCACCCCCCTGCGGAATAAGAGTGGAGTTTGGTACTCTGCCAGTTCGCGACGATGCGGTCCACAAGACTCCAGGACAGCTCCACCTCATCCTCACGCGCAAAGAGGGTCGAGTCGCCGGTGAGCGCGTCGAGTATCAGTCGCTCATATGCTTCAGTGGAAGATGCCCCAAACGAACTGGCATACATAAAATCCATGTGCACCGGCGCGACTTTAACAGTCGGCCCCGGCGCCTTGGCGCCAAAGGACAGTGAAATGCCCTCTTGGGGCTGGAGGCGAAGTCGCAGCAAGTTGGTGTGACGAGAGCCGCGGCCGGCCTCGTCGAAGATCATGTGCGGCGGCTCTTTGAAGACTATCGCCACATCGGTAACTCGCTTGGGCAGTCGTTTGCCGGTCCGGATGTAAAACGGCACGCCGGACCAGCGCCAGTTGTCTATCGTCAGCTTCAACGCCACATATGTCTCGGTCGACGAATTGGGAGCGATCCCCGCCTCCTGAAGATATCCCGGCACCGGTTCACCGCCAAGCGAGCCGGGTGAATACTGGCCGCGCACAACCTGAAACGGTACCTGTTCTGGTGACGGCAAATGCAGCGACTTCAGCACCTTCACCTTTTCATCGCGGATGGCGGTGGCATCGAACGTGGCGGGTGGCTCCATGGCGATAAGCGTGAACACCTGCAGAATATGAGACTGGATCATGTCCCGTATGATACCCGCTTGCTCGAAATAACCCGCCCGTGAGCCGACCCCAAGCGATTCCGCCACGGTTATCTGCACGTGGTCGATATAACGGCGATTCCAGAGCGGTTCGAAAATCGAATTTCCCAGCCGAAACACCAGGATATTCTGGACAGTCTCTTTACCCAGGTAATGATCTATTCGATATACCTGCCGCTCGCGAAACGCAGCGTGAATCGTACCGTTGAGCTCCCATGCTGTCGCGGTGTCTCGCCCGAATGGTTTCTCTACAACTATTCGTGTCCAGCCGTCCACATCAAATACCGGACTGACCAGTCCGCCCCGATGGAGATTCCTAATGATGTCAGGAAACGCATCAGGCGGGGTGGCCAGATAGAAGAGCGCGTTTGAAGGCATCTGATAGGATAGACACAGTGCCTTGAGACGATCTTTCAAATGATAGTAGCCGGCCTCGTTCTCGAACGATCCCGATACATAATGCAGATGAGCCAGAAACTGCTGCAATTGTTCTTCGGATTCCGGCTGGCGCCGGGAATACTGGCGAACGCTTGCGCCCATTTCGGCACGGAACTGCTCGTCTGATTTTTCGCGTCGGGCAAAGCCGACTATCGAAAACTGGTCCGCGGCGTATCCATCCAGGAACAGATTGAAAAGGGCCGGGATCAATTTGCGCTGCGTCAGATCGCCGGAAGCGCCGAAGATAACCAGGTGGAACGGCCCCGCCTGGCGCATTCGCATGAACTGACTGGAGAATGGGTTGCCGAATGTCTCCTTGACGGCGGACATTATTTCTCCTTGACGGCATGCCCACCAAACTGATTGCGGAGCGCGGCGAGCACTTTGGCCCCGAAGGAATCATCCTGTCGAGAGCGGAATCGCGCCATCAACGCATACGCGAGCGTGACAGCCGGTACGTCACGGTCGATCGCCTCCTGAACGGTCCATCTCCCCTCGCCCGAATCGGCGACATACCCGCGCAGCCTTTCAAGCTGCGGGTCATCTTCGAACGCTCGTTGCGCCAACTCCAGAAGCCACGACCGCACCACCGACCCATGATTCCACAGTTTTGCCACTGCCGCCAGATCGACATTGTACTCGGATGCTTTCAGGATCTCAAATCCCTCGGCGTACGCCTGCATCATTCCGTATTCGATTCCGTTGTGGATCATCTTGACATAGTGTCCCGCCCCCGACTCCCCGGCGCGGAGATAACCATCGGTCGGCGCGAGCGTTCTGAATATCGGCTCTACATGCGCACAAGCCGCGGCATCGCCGCCCACCATCAGGCAGTACCCAACCTTCAGCCCCCAGATGCCACCCGACGTCCCGGCATCCAGCATCGTGATACCCTTCTGTGCCAGCGTCGACGACCGACGCTTGGTGTCGTGAAAGTTGCTGTTGCCGCCGTCGATGAGAATATCTCCCGGTGACAACAATGGAACTAGGTCGAAGATCACGGTTTCGGTGGCATCGCCCGATGGCACCATTACCCAGACCACGCGTTTCGGGGCCAGCTTGGAAACCATGTCCGCAAGCGACGATGCTCCGATAGCGCCAACTTTGACCGCTTCGTCAACCGGCGGGCGGCTCCTGTTGAACGCAACAACCTGGTGTCCGCCCTGTTGGAGGCGGGTCACCATATTGAGACCCATCTTGCCGAGACCTACGAATCCTACTGTCATCGCGACACACCACTTTCGATCAGAAGTGAACGAACTTTCGAGGCCACCGAGGCAGCATCGATTCCCAGCAGCTTGTACAACTCATCAGGCTTGCCGGACGACGCGTACTTCGTCACCCCCATTCTAATGAGTCGCGTGCTGATCCCCATCTCAAAAAGGGAAGCCGCTATCGCATTCCCGAGACCGGTCTTGACGTTGTGGTCTTCCAGTACGATAACGTTCGGGTAGCGCGCGATCGCTATAAGGTCGTCATGATGCAGGTCGGACCAGTCAGACAGACTGATTAGTGTGATCCGGATCCCTTCGGTTTCAAGGGATGTCCACGCCTGGAGCGCTGTCGGCAATATGTTCCCTGCCGATACGAGCGCCACTTGCTCGCCGAGTCGCAATCGCTCCGTGCGGCCGTATCGGTATTCATACGTGTCACCGAAGTATGCCCGTCCGGACTCATCGGTGATGATCGGCGCGACCGAGCGCCCCATAATCACGGCATAGTTACCAGGGACCGACAGGACATACCGCACCACCCGGTCGGTCTGGTTCGGATCGGCCGGCGTAATGACCTTCCATCCGAACGTAGAATTGAGCAACGCGAAATAATCGATACACTGGTGGGTCTTACCGTCTTCACCCACCATGACACCGGAGTGCGTGCAGAACAGCTTGAGATTTGAGTGGTTGATATCGTTGAGACGCGCCTGGTTGTAGGTTTCATCGATACCGAACACGCCAAAGTCCGCCCAGACCGCGACCACCTGCTCGCTCGAAAATGCCCCGGCCATCGCCGCGGTGCTGTGTTCTGTGATACCGCATTGATGAAATACGGCGGGAAATCGCTTGGCGAAACCATCGAGCTTTACTGATTTGGCCAGGTCGCAATCGAACACCCCCATGACAAATCCCTGCCCAGCCATGTTGGCTTCGGCCACCGATACCAGTGCTTTTCCGAACGCGCTCCGGTTATCCAGCTTATCATCGGATGAGTAGGTAATTGGCTTTCCCGACTCGACCTTTGGATACGCAGGCCGTTTGACCTGAAACGGTGAGGGCGGCCCCTGCTTGCGACGAGCTATCAGCTCGTCGAGATCATCGGAGGTTCCGCCAAGTTCTACAAAGGCTTTCCTCGCCAGGTCCACCGAGAGCGCCGCGCCGTGATAATTTTCGTCGTTCTCCATGAACGAAACCCCCTTCCCCATCACGGAATGCGCCAGGATCATGACCGGTACACCACCGGCATGGGTGGCGTTGAACAGCGCTGTGTAGACCTGATCGAGATCGTGAGCGTCAACTTCAACCACGGTCCAGCCGTCCGATTCCCAATTCGCGCGGATGGCCTGAGGCATAATGTCTGTGACCTTACCGGAAATCTGCAGTCTATTGAAATCGACCAGCGCCGTGAGTCGCGAGAGTTTGTATTTCAGCGCGAATCGACGCGCCTCAGCGATCTGCCCTTTTTGCTGCTCGCCGTCCCCCATCATCACATAAGTGTGAAAATTCTTGCCTGACAGGCGAGCGTAGAGAGCCTTGCCGCATCCAACCGAAAGCCCCTGGCCCAGATTGCCGGTATCCCATTCGATACCCGGAACTGAGCGTTCGACATGTCCCTCAAATGGCGAACCGGCCTGTCGAAAACCGTGCAGGGCTGGGTATATGTCGAAAAATCCGGCCGACGCAAGTGCACAATACGCACCCGGCGACGTGTGACCGTGTGAGATAATCACGCGGTCGCGATCATCGCGATACGGATCCTTAGGATCGACCTTTGCAAAGTGATACAGCAGAAGGTACATCTCCAACGACGACATGGAGCCGCCCGGATGCCCGGAGGCGGCCACCGTGGTCATCTTGATGATCTCGCCGCGTGCCTGACGCGCCTTTTCGGTGAGAGTGCGGCGCCAGTCAGGCGACAGTGACTTCTCGGTGAATCCGCGCCATGAATCAAACATGGTTCTGTACTTGTCCTTTCGTCAGTTGAGTGCCTTGCGGACCAGACCCAGTAACGATTTCAGCCCGTCGGCAGGCTCGCCGTCGATCGCGAGCACCAGCGTAGGGAATTTCCGTTTGATAAGTGCCTGGGCGTCACCCAGTGCCTGGGCTCTGATCAACTGGCCAAAGCCGAACGATTGACCCGGGATCACCAGGTCAGAATACTCTTCACGCAGCAAAACGACAAAGAGCCCCTCTTTGGGTCCTCCCTTATAGAGCTGACCGATCGAGTGTAAGTACCGAGGGCCGTAGCCACGGAGCGTCGCGACTTTGGTACGACCAGACACCAGCCCCCTGATCTTCGCGAGTGAATCTTCGGTGTTCTTGTCCGAGGGGAAATAACAAAGGAATGTCACATAGGCCGGAGGTCGGATGGAACGAAGATGTTTGCGAATCACGCGCACCGCTTCATGCTCGTGCCGCGCGATCATGTCACCAGCGCGATCGAATGGAAACCGCCCGGTTTTCTCCAGCCCGGCCAGAATCCGTTTCGTGTTTTCCTTGCTCTCGGTCACGTTCGGTTCATCGAACGGATTGATGTCAAGGGAATAACCCGCGACGGCTGTAGCCGCCTCCCAGAGGAGGAACTGACTACCCAACTGGGAACGATCACCTATTACAAGATCAAGCCGTGGCAACAAATCGCCAACCGATCCTGGGACCGGCGGGCGCTCTCCCGCCATTCTCAGCGCGACGAATACTCTGTCCTTACCATATTTCTTCGCATCAAGCATCGGCTCTGCTTCAATCGGCACGATCCCCTTCCCCTTCTTGCCGGTCGATTCGGCGATCAACTGCTCAATCCAGGGAATCAGGGGAGCTGCCTTAGACGATGCCCGGAAAGTCAACTTGTCACGCCCGCCTCTTGCTCCAGCGGCCAGTGCCGCGCCAAGGATAAGCGCCGGGTTGGATTCATCGATTCGTTCGCGGAGGATGTTCTCCATCGATACCGCGTCAACGAGCAGCTTTGTCAGGTCCACACCTGCAAGGAATCCCGGTACCAGTCCGAAAAATGACAGCGCGGAGTAGCGTCCGCCGATATCCGACGGATTCACAAACACTTTTCGGTACTTGCGTCGCCGCGCGAATTTCTCCAGATTGCTACCCTTGTCGGTTATCGCCACAAAGTGCTTCCCAATATTCCTGATCCCTTCACGTGCCAGCAGGTCCAGAAAGAACGCTTCGTGCGAGCGGGTCTCGATCGTGCCGCCCGATTTCGACGCAATGATGAACAGCGACCTGTGCAGATCAAGCTTCAGTGCCAGACGTCCGACAGCCACCGGGTCAGTGGCATCGAGGACATCAAATGACGCGAGTTTCGGGTGCTTGCCGAACATCAGTTTGAATACCTCGGGACACAGTGACGATCCCCCCATCCCGGCCAGCACCACGTGCCTGATGCCGTCGGCGAACACCTGCCGGCCGAATCGTTCTATCTCAACGACCCGACCCCGCATCGACGACGCAACATCGGTCCACCCCAGTCGATTCACAATGAGTTTTCTGGTGGCAGCATTGGTGGTGAACACGGCGGCGTCTCGACCCATTATGCGAGGGACGAGTTGGGTCTTTACACCCCTCGATAACAGCCGGTTGAACTCCTTAGCGATCGGGCCGGCGGTCACCTCAAGCGAACTTCGGTTTTTCATGTTAACTTTGTACTCTGTGTAGTATGGACTCGACGAATTGTTTGCGATCCTGCTGCCGGAAAAAGGCTGTTCCCATCACCAGTATGTCGGCACCGTGCCGCATTACCTCCAGTGCCGTGGACCCATCTACTCCCCCATCCACTTCGATCAGCGTGCCGAGGTGGTTTTGATCGACATACTTTCTCGCCGACGCGATCTTGGCAAGCGCCGACGGCATGAACTGCTGACCGCCGAACCCCGGAAACACGGACATGATCAGCAGATAATCGAAATGCCCCAAATACGGCAGCACACGCTCGATGGACGTATCCGGATTAATGGATATGCCGGCCTTCACACCCAGCTTTTTCACCTGCTCCGACATGGCGATAGGGTCAGGGTGCACCTCCAGATGAAACGTGATGTTGTCGGCTCCGGCCAGCGCAAACGGTTCGAAGTACTTCTCCGGTTCGGAAAGCATCAGGTGAACATCAAGGAACCGATCCGTCAGCTTGTCTACGGTTCTGACTACCGCCGGTCCGAATGAAATGTTCGGCACGAAATGCCCATCCATGATATCCAGATGAAACATCCGGATACCGGCTTTTTCGGCGCTGGTGATCTCTTCTCCAAGCCGGGCGAAGTCCGCCCCCAGGACCGACGGCGCTATTTGAACCATGGCGCAAAGTTGGGCTATTCCGGTCTCCTTGGCAACCTAAATTTGACTATGACGACGACTTGCGATTCGCCAGCACGATGCTCGCATTCCGTTTCAGCCCGTCCTCCTTTGGCCTGGTCAATGGAGTTCCGGCGGTGAGCTTGAGGAATGCCTCTCTCGATTGCAGCGCCAGTACTTTCCGCGCATCCAGAAACTCTCCCACCCCGTTCGGTGGCAGGAACTCATCGTGCCCGGTGACCACGGCGCGTCCGTTGTGCGGACATACCTCCTGGCAGATATCGCAGCCAAAGATCAGGTCTCCCATTTCCGACGCCAATGCATTCGGAATCTGCGATGGCCGCTCGATTGTCAAATACGATATGCACTTCGTGGCGTCGATCGTCTTGTCTCCCACGATTGCACCCGTGGGGCAGGCTTCAATACAGCGACGACACTTTCCGCACCGTCCATGAACGAACGCCTTCGGAATATCGGCCTCCAACCCGGCATCGGTCAGAATCTCGGCGAGAAAGAACCAAGAACCGAACTGGTGATTAATGAGCATGCTATTTCGCCCGATATACCCAAGCCCGGCTTTTTCGGCGTAGGCGCGTTCCAACAAGGGGCCATAGTCGACAAACCATCGGATGGCCGGAACATCGTGTGCGTCCTCCTGCTCGAGCATCCCGACCAACTTCTTGATCCTGGCGGCAATGACCTTGTGATAGTCTCTCCCCCGTGCATATCGCGAAACCCGCCCATGATCGTCTGCCGTTTCCGCGTTATTCTTCTGAAAGTAATTCAGTCCAAGCACAATGATCGAGCGAACCGACTTCATCACCTTTTGCGGGTCATAACGTCGCTCCGGCTCCTTTGCCATATAGCTCATCTCGCCATGGTATCCGGACTCCAGCCATGCCAGCAGTCGTTCCTTTGCCTCAGGTATCACTTCGGGCGTAGTAATGCCGCACAGATCGAACCCCGCTGCAAACGCCAACTCTTTCACGCGCACTGAATTGAGCATAACCTGCCAAATGTACGGTCAATCTGTTCATTTCAGTATGGATTTCTGCCGATTCATTGCGTCCCTACTGAATACACGAAATCATGTACTCGAAAGTAGGAGAACTCCGTAAACCACCCGTGGTTTGTCGCCACATTATTGACAAGCTTGTCGCGCTTTTCTATACTTGTGACAAAAGTAACAATAGAGTAGTATGACAGCTTATGCCGTTCAACCGATTCGTTTTGCCCGCGACTGAAACAATCTCCATTTTATCCCAATTCCGTCTTCAGAATCGGCCCTGGCCTACCGTAGATGATAATATGAGGAACCCTTTATGAGCGCTGGCGCTTATCTTCTGGCCCGCTTCACCGACCCGGAACAGTTGCTCCCGGCCGTCAAGCTGCTCGACAGCCTGCAACCGATAATTCGTTGGGATGCGGTTGATGGTCACGTCCACCTCGTCATCAAAACGAAACCTGCTGCTACGCCTGATGCCATCAAGTCTCTCATCGGTTTGGACGAACTCCTGCGCTACGACATTGTCGATAACGGCGACACCGGTGCGATCTTTGATCCCAGTCTGTCGTATGCGTACGTGTTCATCGAAGCTGAGGCTTGTCGCAGGGAATCGGTCCGCGAGTCGATTGCCGCCCTGTCTGAAACACACTTCTGTTCCGCTACGACCGGCGGCTGCGATGTGGTGGCGGTAATACGAGGACCGCGATTCAGCGCCGTCGAAAACACCATCGCCGAGAAAATACGCTCGCTGGAGGGCGTGTTACGGCTCAAACATGACCGCATCATCGACCTGAGGCAACTCTAAGAGGACACGCCATGTCAGATACCTCCACCGAATTCAAACCGTTCAACGTCGATCTGTGGAAATTCGACGGTCACGCCGGTGCGCTCATCCCCCTCCTGCAGTCGGCTCAGGACACTTACGGCTTTGTCTCTGAAAAGGCCATCGATTATATCAGCCACGTCACCGGAGTTCCAGCCGCGGATATATATGGTGTGGTCACGTTCTACGCTCAGTTCCGCACCAAGCCGCTCGGGAAAAACGTCATCAAAGTCTGCAACGGTACCGCCTGCCATGTCAACGGCGCCAAGGAAGTATATGCCACCATACAGGACGAGTTGGGGCTGAACTATGACGACACCTCCGATGACGGTAATTTCAGCTTGCTGTCCGTGGCGTGCATCGGCTGCTGTTCGCTGGCGCCATGCATTACGATCAACAGCGAGACCTTCGGCCGTTTGAACTCCGCCAAGCTCCGCAAGGTGCTTCGCGATTACAAACACAAGGCGCGCCAGGCCCGGAAAGCAGAGGTCGAAGCTTAATCATGAAGACAGTGACGATCGGGCTTGGCACCTGCGGCATATCGGCCGGCGGCGAAAAAGTATACAGGGCGTTTCAGGATGAACTCCGCGAACGGCCCGGCGCGTTCGAGCTCAAAGAGACCGGCTGTATCGGCATGTGTTATCGCGAAGTGCTGGTGGAGATCTCAAACGGCAACGGCATTCGCCGGCTGTACGGCGAAGTCTCGCCGGATCGTGTGGGGCGGATAGTCGAAGAAGACGTACTGAAAGACCAGAGCATCGATGAATGGCTGGTCCGCGGCAAGGACCGCGAAAAAGGATTCTTCGAAAACCAAGTCCGGATCGTACTGCGCAACTGCGGCCATATCGATCCGGGGTCGATCGATGAATACATCGCCAAAGGCGGCTACACCGCTCTGGGAAAAGTTCTGAAGGGAATGACACCCGAACAGGTCATAAACGAAGTCATCACATCCGGCCTGCGCGGCCGTGGCGGTGGTGGGTTCCCTACCGGCACCAAATGGAAATTGACGCGCGGTAATGCCGGCGATAAGAAATATATCATCTGCAATGCTGACGAGGGCGACCCGGGCGCCTTTATGGACCGTTCCGTTTTGGAGAGCGATCCGCATTCGGTGCTAGAGGGAATGATCATCGCCGGCTTTGCGATCGGCTCCGACGAGGCGTACATCTACTGCCGCGCGGAGTATCCGAAAGCAGTGGCACGGCTTCGCCAGGCAATCGCCAAGGCACAAGCCCGTGGGTTCCTCGGTGAGAAAATACTCGGCTCGAATTTCACCTTCACGATCCGCATTAAAGAAGGGGCCGGCGCGTTCGTCTGTGGCGAAGAAACGGCGCTGATCGCCTCAATTGAGGGGCGTCGCGGCATGCCACGTTTCCGTCCCCCCTTCCCGGCGCAGGCCGGCCTCTGGGGGAAACCGACCAACATTAACAACGTCGAAACATTCGCTAACATCCCGTGGATAATCCTGAACGGCGGCGCAGCGTTCGCCGCCTATGGCACCAACGATTCCAAGGGGACCAAAGTGTTCGCCATGGCCGGCAAGGTCAAGCGGACCGGTTTGGTCGAGGTTCCGATGGGAATCACCATCAACTCGATCATCTTCGATATCTGCGGCGGTATCGTCAACGACCGCAAGTTCAAGGCCGTGCAGATGGGCGGGCCATCGGGCGGCTGTATCCCGGCCGCCATGTGCGAACTGCCGATTGACTACCAGCAGATCAACAAGACCGGCGCTATCATGGGCTCCGGCGGGTTGATCGTGATGGACGAAACCACCTGCATGGTGGATGTCGCCAAATTCTTTCTGACGTTCACCCAGGCGGAATCATGCGGCAAATGTACGTTCTGCCGTATTGGCACCAAGCGGATGCTGGAGATCCTTGACCGCATTACCATGGGCAAGGGGACACTTGAAGACCTGGACAATTTGTCCGAACTGAGCGATCAGGTAAAGTCGGCATCTCTTTGCGGACTTGGCCAGACCGCCCCCAATCCGGTGGTGACCACACTCAAGTATTTCCGCGATGAATACGTTGCACACATCGTCGACAAGAAATGCCCCGCGCATGTTTGCCCGGCCCTTCTGACGTACACGATTACCGACAAGTGCACCGGCTGCACCGTCTGTGCGCGCGCCTGTCCAACTGAGGCGATCACCGGCGAGAAAAAGCAACTTCACGTGATCGACCAGGACAAGTGCATCAAATGCGGCAAATGCTTCACGGTTTGCCGTTTCGATTCGGTGGAGAAACTCTGAGGACGACATGGCCAATCTGACAATAAATGGACGTACAATAACCGCCTCGACGGACAAGACGATTCTGCAGGTTTGCCGCGAGCAGAAGATCGACAACATCCCAACCCTCTGTTACGATGACAAGCTCCCCCCGTTCGGATCCTGCTTCCTCTGTGTAGTGGAAGTAGAAGGGCAGTCTCGCCTCTTCCCCGCGTGCGCGACCAAGGTGACCGACGGGATGAAGGTACAAACCCGTTCGGAGAAAGTCACGCGCGCACGCAAGACCTGCCTCGAACTGCTGCTGTCCGATCACTATGCCGACTGCTTCGGTCCATGCCGCCTGAATTGCCCGGCCGATGTGGATATCCAAGGGTACATGTCGCTCATCAACCTTGGGAAATTCAAAGAGGCGGTGGCGCTCATTAAGGAGAAGAATCCGCTGCCGTCGGTGTGCGGCCGCGTCTGCACCCGCAAATGCGAGGTGAACTGCCGACGATCGCTCATCGACGCCCCGGTAGGGATAGACTTCCTCAAGCGGTATGCCTCTGACCAGGATATGATTGGCCAGATGTGGACCCCCGAAGTGAAGCCGGACAACGGCGTACCAGTGGCCATTGTCGGGTCCGGCCCGGCCGGTCTGACCTGCGCGTATTACCTGGTTGCGGAGGGATACCGTCCCACCATTTTCGAAGCTCTCCCAAATCCCGGCGGGATGCTTCGTTACGGCATTCCGGAATACCGACTTCCCAAGGCAGTTCTGGACAAAGAGATCAACTGGATTCTTGATCTCGGCGTCGAACTCAAGCTCAATTCGGCACTGGGCAAGGACTTCACTATCGACACTCTCTTCAAGCAGGGTTTCAAAGCCGTGTTTATCGGCCTGGGCGCTCAGATGGGCAAACCGATGCAGGTCGAGAACGAAGAGGCCGAAGGCGTACTTTCCGGCGTAGAGTTCCTGAAACAGGTCCAAATGAAAACGAACCCGCCCGTCAATGGTAAAGTGGTAGTGGTCGGCGGCGGAAACACGGCAATTGATGCTGCCCGTACCTCGCTCAGACTGGGCGCGGATGAAGTTGTCCTCCTGTACCGTCGTACGCGCACCGAAATGCCCGCCAATCAGGTGGAGATCGAGGCAGCCGAACACGAAGGTATCAAACTTGAGATTTTGGCCGCCCCTGTGCGTGTGAACGTGAATGACGGCCGCATGAAGTCAATCGACTGTATCCGCATGGAACTTGGGGAGCCGGACGCCAGCGGACGTCGCCGCCCGGTGCCGCAAAAGGGGTCCGAATACACGCTGGAATGCGACTGGGTTATTTCTGCTATCGGCCAGGAGCCGAATCTCGATGGTGTCAAGAGTGATGAGAAGATCAAGGTCACCAAGTGGCAGACCATAACGGCCAAGGATGGCACTTTCGACACCGACCGGCCCGGTGTCTTTGCCGGCGGCGACGTGGTCACCGGACCGGCCGACGCTATCGATGCCATCGCCGCAGGACGCATGGCGGCTCGCGCCATCGACAAGTATATCAAGACCGGCATTGTGGAGCCATTTGTTGACCGGTTTGAAAGCCGACGCGACAATTTCCACAAGATGACGGCGCAGGACCTGCCGGCTATCGAGCGAAGTGAACGACACTCGATTCCCGAACTGTCGGTAGCGGAGCGAATCAGGACCTTCGACGAGGTCGACCTTCCGTACGATGACCAGACCGCATTCGAGGAATCCCTTCGGTGCGCCGAATGCGGCTGCGACGTTGGCCTGGCCTGCCTTTTGCAGGATTACTGCACCGAATACGGCGTGGACCAGACCCGCTTCGTCGGCGATTACAATAAGTACAAAGTCGACTCGCGCCATCCGTTTGTCAAAATCGACTCGAACAAGTGCATCCGCTGCGGTCGCTGTGTCATGACCTGTGCCGAGATACTCAACGTCTCCGCCCTTGGATTCGTCAATCGCGGTTTCCGGACGATCGTCAAACCGGCTCTGGACAAGGCGCTCCACGAGACCAACTGCGTGTCATGCGGCAACTGCATCGACGTTTGTCCTACCGGGGCTTTGGTAGAGAAAATGCCGTTCCGGCGGTCGGGGCCTTGGAAAATGGAATCATCAAACAATATCTGCAACTACTGCTCCGTCGGCTGTAATATCACGCTCAAAGTCAAAACTCCGGATCTGTTCTATGTCGTCGGCGCTCCTCCTGAGCTTGGTCCGAACCGCGGAGAACTCTGCATCCGGGGACGATTCGGCTACCAGCATTATCTCGACGGCAGCCGCAAGACAGTGCCGATGGTCCGTAAGGGAGGCAAGCTGGTTGAGACCAGTTGGCCTGACGCGTTAGCCGCGGTCAAGAAAGGACTCAACCGCATCCTCGAGGACCATACGCCGGATCAGGTAATGGTGTCTGCCTCTCCGAAAATGACCGATGAGGAGTTGTATCTGGCCGGTCGATTGGCCCGTGCGGCAATCGGCACCAATAACCTCGCTTCTTTCCATCATCTGGCTACCGAGGCCGATTACCACGCGCTTGACGACATGTTGGGAGCTACGTTGTCGACGGTCCGTGAGAAGGAGATCGAGAACGCCGACCTGTACCTGTTCCTCGGCGGCAACCCCACTATCGACAATCCGGTACTCGGCTGGCAAATGAAGCGCCGGATGCGCCACGGAACACAATCAGTCGTCATTAACTCCGCCGAAATAGACCTGACTGCCTACGCCACCGCATGGGCCGATGCCCGACGCGGCACAGCCACGCTGCTCCTGAACGGCGTTATCAGCGAGGTGATCCGTCAAGGGAAGGTCAACCAGGCGTTCATTACCGAACACACCACCAATTTCGATCAGATCATGGCTGCGGTCGGCAAGCACTCTCTCGATGAGATCGTGTCAATCACAGGAGTCGCCCGCGCGACAATTCTCAGCATGGTTGACTTGGTGTCCGACCCCGACAAGAAGGTGGTCGCATGGTACAATCTCGACAGCCGCATCGACCGGGCGACTGATGATCTCAAAGCCCTGGTCACACTGCTTATGGTGCTCGGCAAGATGGGTAACGGCTCCGGATTAGCACTCATGTCGAGCCAGTGCAATCATACCGGAACGCATCTGGCCGGATTCGATAATCGACTGCTGCCAGGCGGTGTCACTGTCGGCCATGAGAAGCTGCTTGCCGAGGTGGCGTCGCTCTGGCGAACTGACTTGAAAAGCTTCGTCAGTCAGACAAGCACCAACATCCCGCGTAAGATGCGCGAGGACAAGATCCGCGCGGCACTCGTGTTCGGAGAAAACCCGTCGGCTTCTCCCGAATTCAACCCCTTCGTTGACAATCTGGAGTTCCTGGTAGTGGCCGACCTGTTCCTGACGGAAACGGCACAGATGTCCGATGTCTTCCTTCCCATGTCATCGTATTTGGAATCGGAAGGGCACCTCACCAACTGGTCAGGGCTCCGGCAATCAGTATCGCCGATCAGTTCACCGCAGAATGGCGTGAGCAATGTCGACATGCTCAAGCAGCTTTCCGAGCTATTGGGGCACCATGTTGGGCTGGAGAATTTCGATGAGCTGTCGAGCGAATTGGAATTTCTCTGCCGTCAATCCGGCGTCTGCGGCAAACTGGATTCCCGGTTCGCAACTTCCGACGGCAAGGCGCATTTTGTAACGTATTCAGACCTTGTCTCACCGAGTAAAGCAGGCGTAGGAAGCGTTATCGAAATTGACTCCCGGATGGCCGACCGGATGAAGCTCATCCGGGCATGATACCCTTTACTATTGACCTATCGACGGCCAGCTTGTTTTGAGCCGGCCGTTTTGTTTGTGTGAATATCACTTCTTATGATTATCTCATAACGCATTGTATCTCAATGTGATAACAAGGCGACCACGGGCCACTGCTTTTGCCGGCGTCGTGCACTTTCGTGGATACAGTAAGGCACGTTCAGACTTCAAGCAGTTTCTTGTCTTTTCTGCCGAAGTATATTATCATTGAACGAGTTAAAACCCTCGAACGCCCGACTGAGACGGGCAGATTGGATAGATGAAATATGACCCAGACCAGCACCATAAATAAGAGCACTTTCGGCTTCTCTCAGGTCCCCGACGACCAGATTTGTGATTTCGAACACAGCTTCGGAGCCAACCACTACGGCCGGCTCGACGTGGTCATTCGGAAGGCCGAAGGGGCCTGGCTGACGGGTATCGACGACACCAAGTATCTCGATTGCCTCGCCGCCTATTCCGCCGCCAATCCGGGACATCATCACCCAAAGATCGTCCAGGCTATGGTGGAAGCACTTCAGGGGCACTACGGCTCGGTCATATCGAATGTCGTCTATACCGACTCGCTCGGTCTGTTCCTCAAGAAGGTCGCGACTCTGGTCCCGCAGCTCGGCCCGCGATTCGGCAACACCGGCAACAAGGTACTACCCAAGAACGGTGGCGTGGAATCGGTCGAAACGGCGATCAAAGCTGCCCGCTATTTCGGATACAAGCACAAGGGGATCCCCGACGGCAAACAGGAGATTATTGTTTTCAATAATAACTTCCACGGTCGGATGATTACTATCGTTTCGTTCTCCACGACACCAAAATACAAGGAAGGGTTTGGCCCGCTGACTCCCGGTTTCGTGTCGGTCAATTTTGGTGATCTGGCCGCGGTCGAGAAAGCCATCAACAAGAACACGTGCGCCATCCTGGTCGAGCCGATGCAGGGCGAGGGGGGCATGTACCAGCCCCCGGACGGATTCCTGAAAGGACTCCGCCAGTTGGCCGATAAGAACGATTTGCTGTTATTGTTCGACGAAATTCAGGTCGGACTCGGTCGCACCGGCAAGATGTTCTGTTTCGAGCACGAGAACGTCATCCCGGACGGCATCATCCTTGGCAAAGCGATCGCCGGAGGATTAGTGCCGGTATCGGTTTTTGTCACCAATCGCGCAGTCATGGATATGGTATTCCAACCGGGGCGTGACGGTTCCACCTTCGGCGGCTATCCGCTCGCCTGCGTGGCCGGCTGCACGGCGCTCGATGTGATCGTCAATGACGATCTCCCGCAGCGCTCAGAGCGAATGGGAGCTATACTCAAAAAGAAGATCATGGATGTCGCCTCGCGTTCATCCCACATCAAAGAAGTACGCGGGCGCGGGCTGTTTATCGGAATTGAAGTCAACAACGGCGACGCCATGGCGTACTGCCGCAAGCTGCTTGAGATTGGCATGCTGGCCAACGACAGCCACGGCCACACGATCCGCATCTCTCCACCGCTCATTATCAACGAGCGCGAGGTCGACTACATAGTGGAGCGTCTCGAAAAAGTTCTGGTGAGTTAAGAAAACGGCTGGGAATCATCGTCCACGGGCGGCGTGACTCGTTCACACCGCCCGTTTTCGTTTTGACCAGTCACTTTATGCAACTCCATCCTTTGCACCCTGACGCACCGACCCAAAGTAAATCGCCGCCAGTGTGATCAGCGCTCCAAACACCTGAACGGCTGTCAGAAACTCCCCAAACAGCAACACCCCCCAGACCATCGACAACGTCGGCTGGAGCAGGAGCGCCAGCCCAGCACGCGAGGCATCGAGCTTTGGCAACGAGCTTGAGATCGACAGCCAGCCGAGCGTCTGCGCGACTAACCCCGCACCAAATAAGCTGAGCCACGTGCGCGCGTCCGGCGGCAGAAACGTCGCACCCTCTATGGTCACCGATATACCGAGGAATAGTGCGGAAAAGGCCGAGGTCCACGCCATGAGCGTTATCATTGCCTTTAGATCCGGATGGTGTCCGACTTTCTTCAAACATATAATATAATTCGCATACGCCAGTCCACTGGCAATCCCCAGCACTATCCCGAGTACATAGCGCTCGGTGAATACTACCTCCGAGCTACCCAGTCCAACCAGGAGCCCGACGCCGACAAACGCGCTGATCGCTGCCACGAAAAACTTGAACGTCAATCTCTCCTTGAACACGAAATAACTCAGGATTGCGCTGGCGAACACCTGTGTATTCGAGAGTATCGTGGCCATACCGGAGCCGCAGTAAAAGATTGACCGAGTCCATAAGAACATGTCGGCTGCGAACGTCAACCCAGCCAACGCCGAGAACAAGTAGATTGAGCGGGGAAGAGTTAGGGACTGCCGTTGCAGCCCAGCTATCCCAAACAACAAACCGGCACCGATCACCAACCGCCAGAAGCCGATGGCAGTAGGGCCAATCTTGTCTGGCCCGATCAACTTCACGAAGACCGGCGCAAAGCTAATACAGGTCGCACCGAAAAGGATCAGCAATAATGCACGAAACACCGAATGAGAATGGCCGGCCATGCCGCTAAGGATAACCTCAAACGGCCGGCCGGCCAATCACTATTCACAAAAATGCGGCGGTGACTGCCTCAAAACGCCGGACAGGGTGCAAGCGGTTCCCCATAGAACAAGTATGATACCAACGCCGTCAGATCCGAGATATCGATGACATTATCGGGACTTCCATCAGCGTTGTTTTCATCAGGACAATTGGAAAGCGGAGGAGGAGGGTCTGACATGGCGAACAGATAATCGACAAGATACACAACATCGAGTAGGTCGACCCTATCCTGGGCATCACCGCTGACATTACCCCTGATGCCGAGACAACAACTGGCAGATACCCTGAAGTAAGTATGGCATAGGACCGAGTCTTTAGTGTCACTCGCATACACGCTGACATCGTACACCCCGACCACAGCCATGCCTGTGGTCGAAAATGTAATGAGGCCAGTCGAGGCGTTGATACTGACCGTCCCGTCAAGACTCGGCGTGACCGGCCCTAGCACAAAGTGAAGCGGGTCACTGCATCCATCAGACGCGTTCATGTCTTTCGTGACGGAATTTCCAACCGCTACCCACATCGTGTCGCGGCAACCGCTCGTGAACGTGGGAACTTCGTTGGTGAACGTCAGCGGCACACTCACCGAACTGCCGCACCCGTGCGGCTCGCACGCCTGTACCACCAGAGTGAGCGACTGACCTACATCCGCCAGCGACGGCGTATAACTCCACAGGCCCGTCGTGCTGTTGATACTCCCCGGCCCGCTCACCTTCTGGAACGTCACCGTCTCCCCTTCCGGATCAGACCCATTGAAATCATACGACATCGTCACGCAGTGGCGACCACTCAGCGACGCCGGCGCGTTGGTGATCGATGGCATCAGGTCCGGCACCTGATAAATGTAATAACAGTACGGACCACCCCACGTCGGATACCGGTTGATTCCTCCCGAGGCCACCCACTTCCACGTCCCGCCCGGACGAAACCACGCCGAATCGAGACAGATATGTTTGCCGTCGTTCGCATTCGTGAGAGAACCAATCTTGATCCCGTACGGCACACCGTTGAACAATGACGGCAATCCTACACCGTTGATCTTGGCCCCCAGAATGCCCACCGTGTCAGCCGGCGGTACACCGGCCCCGAGGAACACATTCATGGCAAACTGAAGGTCCCAGTTCGACCGCGGGATCGCTCCGGTCAGCGTGTCCCCCGCCACCGACAGATGGTCCCACTCCGCGCCGTCCGGCGAGTAGATCTCAAACCCATTCGAGATCGAAAAATTGAGCGCTTCGGGATTGGTGAAACGGAGCTTGAATGTAATGGGTGTTTCGGTCTTGACCGTGTCATTCCGGAATAGACCGACCACCTCGTCCACAGAAATCGTCTGTGCCTGAGTCCCACAAGGATACCATGAGAAAATGAGGAACAGGGCGCAGACAACCGTCAAAGAAGCAGCCTTCATGGCGCCCTCCTGAAATTAGTTGGTTGTCCTGCGACGTATAGATAATAAACAGCACACCTTTTGTCAATGGTTATCTGCCTGGAGCCGGAACGTGGAGTAGCCTTAGATTGGCGATTGACAACCTGTCATTCTGGAGTATATTGTCGGCGTACTCATAACCGGGGAGTTTTTATGACTCGACAGAATGTTCTACAATCGGCGATCTCTCTTGTCTGCTTTGCCCTTCTCACTTCAGCAGCTTATGCTGAACCGGATGTATGCGGCCCGCCCGTGTTCGTGGACTGCCCGCAGTATCTATCGGTTGACCATTGTGATACTATCTCGTACCAACTCAAGGCGGTGCATCCGATAACCATGCAGCCGAGTCCGGCGATTAGATACCACAAGGAGTATGGCCCGGGGCACGTCGACGAACTGACGGGAGTCTGGACGCTCATACCATCTGAAGAGGCCACCCGCAACCACTCATATCTCGTAGTCGTCTCTGCTTCGTTGGGGAGTTTCGACTCCGATGCCGACCACAACTGTAGTTTCAATGTCTGGGTAGACAACGAATACCCGCGATTGAGTTTGATCGGATTCGATGGCCGCGACACAATTGAAGTCTCTGCCGAACAGACCAAGACGGTCTGGTTTAGATTCAGCGACAGCGACTCTTGTGATGCTGTCAACATATCCGCGATGAGCGTGCCGCCCCTGCCAGAATCGAGCCTGGTTGTAACGGTGTCCGGCGACAGTGCCGCACTTAGCTTCACGCCGAGGATACTCGATGCCGGAGCGACGCTTCGAGTGTATGTGACCGTCACCGACGGCTGGGGAGCTTCAGGTTTCGTGTTGCATTTCAGAGTGTTGGGCGTTCCTCCCTATGCGATACGCATAGACAAGACCCACAACGTAATCCAAGGCCAGTACACAAATGTCGCCGTCAAGCTCGACAGGGCGTTTTGTCCCCTGAGTGGCTTCAACATGCTCGTCGCCTATGACAACAGTGCGCTGGCCTTTCAAAGTGCCCAACTTGGCCAAGCGTTCAGTCCGACCGGCTGTGGCTGGGAGTACTTTACTTATCGATATGGTGCCGACGGTAATTGCACCGGCGGATGTCCAAGCGGCTTGGTACGAGTGGTCGCTATGGCCGAAACCAACAACGGCCCTAACCACCCGAGCTGCTTTCTGCCTGAAAGTGTCCCGGCAACCTTATTCTCGCTCAATTTTCTTGTGAGCAATGACCGTACGCTGGAATGTCAATTCTTGCCCGTTCGATTCTTCTGGCTTGCCTGTGAGGACAACATGCTGGCGAGCGACGATGGCCAGCTATTGTTCATTAGCAGTTCTCTGGCGGACTTTGACCGTCCGGATGTGGACATCTCCGATCCGTCAGCAGGTTTCCCGACATATCTGGGTGCACAGGCAAATTGCGAAACGGCAGGCGGTCCAAGCTGGCCCCCTGTCCGCCGCGCCATCGCCTTTATCAATGGCGGGCTGGAAGTTGCTTGTGCCGACACGATCGACGATCCGGAAGATCCAAGAGGTGACATCAATTTCGACGGTCTGAAATATCATATGGCCGACTACATCTTGTTCCGAAGTTACTTCCTGAAGGGCCTGTCAGTATTCACGATCAACGTCAACGGACAGATTGCCGCCACCGACGTGAATGCGGACGGCCTCATTCTCACCCTCGCCGATCTCGTTTGGTTGTACAAGGTAATTATAGGGGACGTCGGCGGTCACCCTACGTACTATTCCAACAACGAACTCCGTTTCACTTACGGCTCAGATCTCAGATCAGTGTCGATACAGTCGGTAGACACATTGGGGGCAATATCGATGCTCCTCACAGGACGTGTTACACCAACGGTGCAGCAGTCCGATGTCGATCTTGACTACTTGTTCGATGGTCTGAATACTCGAGTTATCATTTCACCGACGTCGTTTACGGTGACGACGATGCCGCCCGTATTCTCCGGTCCATTGCTAACATTCGACCAACCAACTATTGTCTTAGAGGCTGCGGCAGCTACATCAGCCGGTGCACAGGTGACGAACATCATCGTCGATCAGCCGACCGATGCCGACGAAGCGGCGGATCTTCCAAGCACATTCGCCCTCCACCAAAACTACCCCAACCCCTTCAACGCCTCTACCGTGATCAGTTTCGATCTCCCCCGTGCTGCGCAGGTCGAGCTTGAGATCGTCAATGTCCTGGGGGCGGTTGTGTGCAGTCACTCGTCACAATACGGTCAAGGCACGCATGAAGTCGTGTGGGACGGTATCGATGCCTCCGGGCATCCCGTCGCAAGCGGCATCTACTACTATCGCCTGAGGGCAGGAGACTTCGTCGAATCGAAGAAGATGATCTTACTCAAGTAACTGCTGTAGGTCCGGTTCCGAGGTCGCGGCGCTGTAACACACCTATCAGGTGTGAAATTCCGGTGGCAGCTTTGCCAGTGAAACCCGACATCAGGATTTCAAACAGCGTCGGGCTGAGCGGAGTCGAAGCCCGAACTTCTGTCGCCGCCCTGCAGCAGAACGTGCGTCGCACTTCGTCTACGATCAGTGCGACGATGCAAATCGAGACGCACCGAAGCGTCGTAGCTCCGTTCCCGAAACCGCTTCGACCGAGAAACCCGACCCTCCAACGCTAAAACCGTACTCCTGCGCTCACGCCGATCCGCGTCTGTTTCGAGGTAATCTTATGGTGAATGCCGTATATGACTGTCCCGGCAGGAACTAAAACAGTCGGTGGGTCGGTCGAATAATCCAGTTCATCGCGATACCAGCGCTGAGTCTGACGCGCGGTCGAACTCAGATACAGCAGTTCGCCCGTGAATCCAATAAACGGTGTCACACCCCGGGACCCGCTGCCGAACAGGTAGGCGCCCTCGATGCCACCAAGCCCTCCGGTACCGGTACCCTTGGCGGTAGACTCCTTGCCTCGAATCAAGTGATCGTCGACATCGTTTACCCAAAAGTAAACACCTGAACCCGACAAGCTGAATTTGAGCGATGGCAGCGGCTGCCATTCGATTGACATCCCGAACAGAGGCATCTTGTAGCTGATCTGATATGCTATCGCCGGCTCTGTCCCAGCGACAGGGAAACGCTGTAAATTGGTGTCAAGCTGCCAGCCTTTGTACCCGTTGATATCCTGATCGACCTTCTGATATCGAAACCCGGCGTTGACGAACCACCGTACCTTCTCGCGCTCCAACACGCGATACCCCGCGCCAAGCTTGAACTCAAATGCACTCATGAGGGCGTCGGATTCCGTGTAGCTGATCATCGCATCGTTGAACGGTCCGGCCGTAAGCCAGTCATAGTCTTTCATCTTTTTGTCCGGATCCTGGACATTCGCCCAGAATCCGCCCTCGAGTCGCCACCTGCGGTCCGGAAGCTCGACCGTGACGTTGGCCCCTGCCAGCGTGACATCAAGCGGGAACTCGAGCTTTGATCTCACCCGTATGAACTCACTGCCGTCGTACCCGGACTCATCCATCTCGTACGTCGTATGACCGGAGTTGACGGCTACATACGGTTTAATCGACACGTGCATCGGGCCGCGCGGCGCTTTCGACTTCTTCTCAATGACGATCTTGTCGCTGTCCGATGGCATCTGGCCAGTGGCGACCGTGGCCGCGAACAACAAGATTCCCAACAGCGATAACGGTCCTGGTGATTTCATGTGGAACATTCCCCGGAGTGAGAGTGGCCTGTCTTCAAACATACGGAAAGAAACTCCGATACGCGCGCCCGGTCAATCTTTTTTCGACCGACTAATGCGATGAGAGTAGGTTCAGCCGCTCAAGTATGAGCAGAACAAGCCCATCGACGGACGTCTCAACCTCTTTCGACAGCGGCGCTCCCGTGTCAAATCGCTTCCCCTGCACTCCATAGACAAACACCTGTTTGGGCAGTCGGCCCAAGGCTCGGGCCGTCTCAATTGCTTCGGTAAGACCAAATGCATGCGTAGAATAGTGAAAAAACCTTGTCGGCAGCCTCTCTATTGATACATCAAAGTGGAATATCTGCCCTGGTGTGACCGATGTCTCCACAGCGTCGATCAGAATAAGCGTGTCATAACCGCTCCATGCCTCCATGAGCGAGGCTCCCTCACCGCTATGCTCCAGGACATCGACCGCGTTCCCAATTCTTGTACGCAGCCGCCGGGCAGCCACTATCCCGACCGAGTCATCACCACGAAACTCGTTGCCGACACCAATAATAAGGGACTTGCGCATCAGGTACGTATCACGCGTCTGGGCAATGATTACTCGCGGTCGATGTGGAGCTTGAGCGAATGGGTAGCGCACGAAATGCAGGGGTCATAGTTCCTGACCGCCTGCTCGCACTGCCAGGTAAGTTGCTCGTGCTCCATGTCGATACGGGCGGCCACGAAACGCCGCAGATCATCCTCGATCTGCTTTTGATTCTGAGACGTCGGTGGCACGATCTTGGCATCCTGAATTATACCTTCGTCGTCGATTTTGTACTTATGCCAGCAGATCCCGCGCGGCGCTTCAGTGCATCCAAAGCCGACTCCGGCCTTCGGTGTTAGCTCGACAAATGGCTTCACCGGCACTGTATACTGGTTGATAATTCTAAGCGCTTCATCGCAGGCATACACCAACTCAACCGCTCGCACGATAATGCTCTTGAACGGATTGCGGCAGCCCGGCCCGATACCAACTTCTTTTGCGATTTTCATTGCGGCCGGGCTCAACTTATCAAAGTTCAGATTAAAGCGTGCCAGCGGCCCTACAAAATACGGCCCTGCCCCCTTATGAACTGACTGTAGCGCATTAGCATGTTCCACATGCTCTTCAGTGAAATGGTTCTCGTATTCGCTGATCGCAATATCAAGGCCGCGATTCGAAACCAGCCGCCCTTCGCAGATCGGATACTCCGATGGGTGCTTTAACGATACGAACTCATAATCCGATTCGAAATCCGGGAACGTGAATCCAGCGACCAGACCGACTGCCTCAATTGAGAATTGCCTCGCCCATTCCAGCCTGGAGATCAATGGCGCCAGCTCTTTCGGGTGCGGTGCCCGATAGAACCCGCCCACACGCACGTTAACCGGATGTATCTCCCGTCCGCCAAGTATCGTCATGATCTCATTACCGATCTTCTTCAGCTTGAGTGCGCTCGTGACAACGTCGGCGTGATCTTTGGCCATCTGGATCGCGTCCTGATACCCGAGAAAGTCCGGTGCATGCAGCATGAACACATGCAGCGCGTGACTTTCTATCCACTCGCCACAATAGAGCAACCGCCGCAGCTCGCGAAGCTGACCGTCGACCGCAACACCACAAATCGATTCCATGGCATGCGATGAACTCATCTGATAGGCGACCGGGCAGATGCCGCAGATTCGGGCCGTGATATCCGGCGCCTCGGTAAACCGGCGTCCCCGCAAAAACGCCTCGAAAAACCGTGGCGGCTCGAATATCTTGAATTTGACGTCATCGACCTTGTCCCCTTTAATCTTCACGTACAGGGACCCTTCCCCTTCGACCCGCGCCAGATAGTCGACTTTGACCGTCCTGCTATTTCTCATGGAGTTCACTCTCTTTGCGGAACGCATCGGCATACGCGTTGTACCCGCGATAGGCCCGTACCAGGTCCTCCTCCATTACCCCCATCTCCTGCCACCGATGGCTCAACGAGGCAGTATTGGGCGTCTCTTTGGGACCGAAGCAGCCATAACACCCGCGGTGATACGATGGGCAGATCGCTCCGCATCCGGCCTGCGTCACTGGTCCAAGACATGGCGTGCCCTGTGCCACCATGACGCACACCGTCTGACGCCGCTTACATTCCATGCAGACGCTGTGCGGCGGCGTGTTCGGTTTTCGCCCGTTTAAGAAGGCGCTCAGCACCTCCACCAGTTGCGCCTTGCTTATCGGGCAGCCGCGCAGCTCAAAATCGACAAAGACGTGATCGCGAATTGGCGTGGACTTCCCCAGCGTCTCTATATACTCGGGCGACGCATACACAACCGACGTAAACTGCTTGACATCTTTGAAATTTCTGAGCGCCTGGATACCGCCGGCCGTTGCGCACGCCCCAATGGTAATGAGCGTTTTCGAAGCTCGGCGAATCTTGTGAATCCGCTCGGCATCGTGAGGGGTTGTGATTGAACCTTCCACCAGCGACAGGTCATACGGCCCCTTTACCACCTCGCGGGTCGCTTCCACGAAATTAGCGATCTCGATCGCACCCGCAACCGCCAGCAACTCGTCCTCGCAATCCAGCAGACTGAGCTGGCACCCGTCACAGGATGCGAATTTCCAAACAGCCAATTTCGGTTTCGTTGCCGCCGCCATTTCATACCTCCCGCTTGCCGAAGAACCAGCGGATCTTGTCGTACCGATAGACCGGACCATCTTTGCACGCAAACGTGGGACCAAACTGACAATGGCCGCAGAAACCAACCGCGCACTTCATATTCCGTTCCATGGTCAGGTATGTGCGGCCCGGCGTCACACCCCGTTTCTGAAGTGCCAGCGCCGTGAACCGCATCATGACCTCCGGCCCGCACACCATAGCAACCGCGTTCAGCGGATCGAACGGCGCCTTCGGAATGAGATTCGTTACCACTCCCACATTGCCGTGCCAGGCGCCAATCGCACGGTCAACTGTCACGTATACTTCCAGATCGAACCGCGAGCGCCAGCCCTCGATCTCTTTACGATAGAGTATATCTGATGGCGTCCGCGTACCGTACAGCAGCACGACCTTGCCGTAATCGTGCCTGTGGCGCAGCACGTAGTACAACGATGGTCGCAGCGGCGCCAGCCCGATACCCCCCGCCACGATTACTATGTCGCTCCCCTTTGCTTCCTCAACGGGCCAGGCGCTTCCGTACGGTCCCCGCACCCCGATAGTGTCTCCCACCTTGAGTTTCCGCATCGCCTTGGTGACTGTTCCCACGGCTCGCGTTGTGTGCACCAGCGGCCCGCCTGCGGTCGGATCACCGCTGATGGAAATCGGCACCTCACCGACTCCAAAAACATAGAGCATGTTGAACTGGCCGGGCTGGAACTTGAACTCTGCTCCGCCATCGACCGGCGTCAGGTTCATGGTGAAGGTGTCGTGGGTATCGTTCTGCACCTTGCGAACCCGGAACGGCTGAGGCTGCATCGGGTTGGCCCGATGCTCCACATGCGCTGGGACAGTCGAGGTCGTCATTTATACAGATCCAGAAGTTGCATGCGGGTGGCCTCGATTCGCTGTTCCATGATCTGAGCGAAACGTTTGAAGAGCTCGTAGCCAAGCTCGTGGTCATTCTCGCATTTTGTTCTCAGACATTTGCCGTCGAGAGCGATCGCCCGCGTCAGTTCCAGCGCCCGCGTGTCAAAGTGGTGCACGTACGGAGGGAAAAGCCATGACCATCCCGCCACATCCCCCTCCCCGACTGTTTGAATCGTGATGGGACCGGTGGTCGGGTTGAATATCTCTATCGCGATCCTGCCATGCCGAATGATCCAGAATCGATTGGCTTCCTCCCCCTCCTTATCCAAGTACTGCCCGGCGTCGAAACGCACATTCGATGCACAGCCGACTATCAACTCGATATGGCGTTTGGCCATCCCTCTGAAAAACGGATGCTCCGCCAGATACGGTTCGAGTGTCTCCATCCTATCACTCCTTCACCGACACGGCAGCCGGTTCCACCGACTCCCGGTCTCGTAACGCTTGTACTTCCTCGGTGATATCTATGCCCACCGGGCACCAGGTAATGCACCGCCCGCACCCCACACAGCCGGAACTGCCGAACTGGTCCTGCCAGGTCGCCAGCTTGTGCGTGATCCACTTGCGATACCGAGCGTAGGCCGAACTCCTGATGCTCCCCCCGTGGATATATGTGAAATCGACCGTAAAACAGGAATCCCATTTCCGCCACCGCTCCGCCTGCTGGCCCGTCAAATCCGTGACATCCTCAACTGTCGTGCAGAAACAGGTCGGGCAAACCAACGTACAGTTCCCGCACGTCAGACAGCGAGACGCTATCTCTTCGAAATACGGATGCTCGATATTGCGATAGAACAGCTCCTTGACGCCTGTGGTATCGAGTTGTCTCCCCATCTGCCGTTCGGTGACGGCTATCGCGCGATCGATCGCTGTCAACTCATCGGGCCCTGCCGGACGCGATACAAGACTACCGAGAATCTCTTCTCCCACTGCACTGCCCGATTCAGCCACAAAATAATGCCGACCAGCCTCGTAAATCTCGGTCAGACAGATATCGAACCCCAATCGCGCCCTTGGCCCGGTGTTCATCGAACGGCAGAAACAGGTCCCGCCTGCCTTTGAACAATTGACCGCCACGATGAGAATCCTCTCGCGCTGTTTCTGGTAGACCGGATCGCGATACAGGTCTCCCAGAAGCACACGATCTTGTACGGCAATGGCGTTTAGTTCGCACGACCGCACACCCACGAATGCAGTCAGCGGCGGGACGTGATCATCTTCTTCGATCCGAAGATCAGTGCCGTGACGTGTTGCTTTCCAAAGCCGCACGTTCGGCAGGTGGAGAAACTTCTTCCAGCTCTGTGGGCCTACCGTATAATGGAAATACTGCCCGTCCTCAGTTCGTTGCAGGCGATAGCTCGCAGCGTTCTGTTCGTCGGTCCAACCGACCGGCAGGTCATTGCATGAGTCGATCTCATCATAGACGACCGCACTATCACGCACGGTCGGGCCGATTACCCGATACGAACGCTGCTTTAGAGTGACTATCAGTTCCTGAAGTTGGCCTGTCTCAAGCACCACGGCCTGGTTCGCCACAGTGGCCTGTTTGGAACGATCAGGATTTGACGTTGGCTGCGACCGTGATGGCTTTGTCAACGTGTCCCCCACATACCCAATTCTCTCGTCTTCATTACATCGGCAAAAGTATCTATTCTCTATGGTACGAGTCAATGAAATTAGGGTCGTATTGTGAAAATTTTCTCAATCTGCCGGGCATAGTTTTTGGCGATCAGGCCCAAAAGCGTACGAGCGCGTACACATTCGCTAACCACTTGCCTGAACATAGCTTTGTTCCGTACTTTCCATTCACATCAACGTGGGAACGATATGAAACTGCTGCTGGCACAGCTTAATCCCGTCGTCGGGGATATTACCGGTAACATAGAACTGATCACCACAACTGCCGCCAAATGGCAGGGGAAAACCGATCTGGTGGTTTTCTCGGAACTGTTTCTTGCCGGCTATCCCCCGCGCGACCTGTTGGCCGAACCCTGGTTCGTTGACAAAGTGCAGGCTGGCGTCGCCCGGTTGATCGACCGCAGCCGGACGTTCCCTGACACAGGAATACTCTTCGGCGCGCCGATTCCCAATGCCACGGGCGCCGGGCATGGCCTGCACAACTCAGCGCTCCTGGTACAGAACGGACACCTCCTGTTCACCCAGCACAAATCGCTGCTCCCCACCTATGATGTTTTCGATGAGGACCGCTATTTCGACCCGGCGCGAAGTATCAGCGTGACGACCTTCAAAGACATCAGGCTTGGCATCTCTGTCTGCGAAGATGCCTGGAATGATCTGGAACTCTGGCACCGCCGGATGTACCCATTCGATCCCATTACCGAGTTGGCGCGGCAGGGGGCACAACTCCTGGTCAACATCTCTGCATCGCCGTTCTTTCTTGGCAAGGAGGCGATCCGATACCGGCTCATTCAGAACCATGCCCGTAACCATGGCCTGCCCTTCCTGTTTGTGAATCAGGTGGGCGGCAACGACGATCTGATTTTCGATGGCCGCAGCATGGTGTTTGACGGCCGCGGCGAGCCGATTGCGATTCTTCCCTCGTTTCACTGCCAGGAGTCGCTCATCGATACCAACGCTGTTGGAAGTCCCGCCAATTTCCATGAGCAGACTCGCATGCAGTCGCTGTACGATGCTCTGGTTCTCGGCACCGGCGATTACATGCGAAAATGCGGTTTCAAAAAAGCTGTGATCGGGCTGTCCGGAGGGATCGACTCTGCCATTGTCGCCTGCGTCGCCGTTTCGGCGATCGGCAAAGAGAATGTACTCGGCGTGGCTATGCCCTCCATGTACTCGGCCTCCATCAGCACCAACCTTGCGCGGAAACTCGCGGAAAATCTGGGGATCGAATTCCGGGTGATTCCCATAACCGACCTGTACAACAGCTATCTGAAACAACTGAAACCGGAATTGAACAGAGCGCCCGGCTCCGAGGGCACCACCTTTGAGAATCTTCAGGCTCGCATTCGCGGCAACATCCTCATGTCCTTTTCCAATCAATTCGGCTCAATGGTTCTTTCGACCGGCAATAAAAGCGAATTCGCCACCGGCTACTGCACGCTCTACGGTGATATGGCGGGCGGGCTGGCAATTATCTCCGATGTCCCCAAAACCATGATTTACGAGCTGGCGCGGTATATCAACCGGGAGAAAGAGATTATCCCCGACGGCATTATCACTCGCCCTCCGACCGCCGAGCTAAAACCCAACCAGACCGATCAGGACACCTTGCCCGAATATGCGGTTCTTGATGCCATCTTACATGAGTATATCGAACAACATCGATCCTCGGAGCAGATCGTGGCGAAAGGATTTGACCGCGCGACTGTTGACTGGGTCATCAAGACTGTCAACCGGAACGAATACAAACGCCGCCAAGCCGCGCCGGGTCTCAAGGTGACCACGCGTGCCTTCGGTGTCGGCCGCCGCATGCCCTTGGCCGCCAAACCGGACCCGTGACAAGAGGTTGCGGAGGTGACTGAGTATTCTTACTACGTTTACGATGGGAGGGTGGAGTCCTTCCGTGGTGAACATGGCTTTCTTGCAAATGTACCGCCCTTTATCATGGTGGAGATCAGATACATTGCGTCTGTTCAGTACGCCAATCACCTCAAAACTCTTCTTGAGAGATCCAATTCACAGAAGATACTGTTGTCCTGTGACCTCCTCGACTCCAAACGTTCAAAGGCTGTCGAGTCATTTACATCCCTCCCCGGCATCTCGCGACACGGATTTGCTGCGGTGCTGGATTCGTCACGATGTAGTATTGACCTCGCGGTCGACAGCGCTGTTCGTTTTGGTCAGTGGGAGTACTGGATTTATGGCTGTTTATCTGAAGCAAATGTGCCTCAAGCGCTTGAGGCTCTTTCTTCCTCAGAGTCAGAGTGGGATCTCGCACGAACAGGCCTCTTCGATTTCCTTGTGAATTGGAGTTATGATGATCAGTCATTCTTCATTTGGGAGTTCCGCGAGGATAGATGCGAGGCCCTGCTTCAGTTTCTTGAAATAGAGCTTTCACTGAAACGTGCTCACCCTATTGACACCTCCGTCGACAGGCCCGCACCATACGGATATGGTTGGATATTCAAGTTGTTTGGGAAGAAGTAAGCTTGTTTCCTAAAAGGTCGGGCATTGTTGAGATTCAGACCGGCGACATGCTTGACAGCGTGTGTTTCCCCTTCACCTATTATACACTTTCCCTACAACTTCCCCTCTAATCGCCAGCGCTCTTCTCTTTTTGGATAAGGAGAAGGAACACCCATGCTGAGAAATTTGGAAAAGCCCCTTCGTGATTCTACTCCCAATAAATTCGTGGACTGTTGTACGCCGATTCTCGTTCTGACCAGAACGGCCTGCAAGAAATAAAAAAAATGACAAAACGAACCCAATGCCCCATTGTGCCGCAATGACTTGACATCGATGGCGAAGAAAAACGAACCCAACTGTAGGCCGTCATGCACAACACACCACTCGGTGTATCCCAGCCAACGGCTGGGTCCGGAACATACTCCATTTCCCCGTGCAGTCAATTACTGGCATGACGCTACGGGAGTCAATTATGGTGAGTTTACAGGTGTGAAAAGAGTAGTGATTCTGAAAGAATGACTATCCGCGCGCCATCCAATCCGTCACGATCGTCACCGCTTCATCCAATGCGGCCTCCACCGGCGGCGTGAGTTGCTCACTCAACGTATGCACGTCCTGTGCCTCCACCGCCAGCACGGAGATTTCGGTCGGCATGTTCAGCCCAAGCTCTTTCCCGAGGGCAACCGCAGTGGGCAGACTCATTTGGTGGCTGTTGATCAAGCCGCGCGATGGCGTCAATGCCCCCGCGGCAAACAGATGTAATTTCCCGGGAGGGGCATTGCCCGTGATAATCGTGTCGACCACGAGGACACGCTTCCGGTCTCTTAGCAGATCGAGCAGCGCAAACCCGGCTGTCGCCGCAAACAGCACCTCGGTCCCATTCTCGGCGTGGCCGTTACTGGTCAGCCGGTCTGCCACTGCCGCCCCGAATGCGTCATCGGAGCGGACCTCGTTGCCGAGGCACAGGACCAGCGAGGGTTTCACATATGTCTCCGTACGGTGTCGATTACATCGCCACTGGAGGCGTCATGCACGATGATCTCCATCGGCATCTCACCGGGCAGTGTGTGCGTGGCGCAGCCAAAGCAGGGGTCGTAGGCCCGGAACGCCATCTCGATTTTGTTGAGCGTCCCATTCGTGATTGGTTGACCTTTCTTGATCAACCCTTCCGCCGCCTTCTTGATCGACATGCTGATCGGCGCATTGTTGTTGGTGGTGCCGACGATCAAGTTAGCTTCGGTAATGATGCCGTTCTTGTCGGTCTTGTAATGGTGTGTCAATGTCCCACGCGGCGCTTCCACGATACCGACCCCTTCGCCGACAATGCCGGTCGGCGGATCGAGCACGTGGTCCGAAATGATCACGTCGTCCTTGGCTTGCTGAAGCACCGCTTCGCACGCGAACACCAGTTCGACCACGCGCGCCCAGTGAGTCGCAAGAGTCGAATGCACCGGCGTCTTGCCTGATCTGTCTCCGGTCAGCGTCTCGTAGAACCGTTCGTACTCCGACTGCGCCATCGGCGTGACCATGCCGTCGGAGACATTCAACCGCGAAAGCGGCGACGCTTTGTACACGCCGGACTCCATACCGTCCACAAATCCCTTCCACCCAACCTTCTTGAGGAACGGATACTTGAGATAACTGTACGGCTCCACATGCTCGGCCACATACTGCAAATAATCTTTCGGCTCATACTCGGCGTGCTTGCTGCCGTCGGGCGCGGTCACCCGCACCTTACCGTCATAAAACGTCACTTTGCCGTTGGCATCCACCAGTCCCATGTTGTAGGTCTTGTGGGTGTAGGTATCGGACAGGATGAGATCGACATACGCCTTGTTGGCCAGAACAATATCATTGAAAACCTTGATCGTGAACTTGGCGAACTCCACCATCTGTTCGCCCAGCCTGATGATCTCCTGCTGTTCCTCTTTGGTTATCCGCTTGGACAGACCGCCCGGCAACGATGTGACCGGATGGACTTTCTTCCCACCGATGATCTCCACTATCCGCTGTCCGGCGGCACGCTGTGCGATCACTTTCTTGCCGGCATCAATGCCGACCTTCTTGATCACGCCCAGAATGTTCCGTTCTTCGGGCGGTGCGTCAGGTCCACAGACAAAATCCGGCCCGCCCAACGCATAGAAATGCGTAGTGTGGTCGCCGGCGTAAAATCCATTATACAGAAGCTCTCTCAACTTGCGAGCCGCCGATGGGATCGTCACTCCATACACGGCATCGGCTGCTTTGGCGGCCGCCATGTGGTGAGCCTCGGGGCAGACACCGCAGATGCGAGTCGTGATACGGCACATCTCCTCGACTGGTCTCCCCTGGCAGAACTTCTCGAAACCGCGAAGCTCCGGAATCTGGAAATAGCAGTTCGCCAGTTCCCCATCGTCGTTGACGAACAGATGAATCTTCCCGTGCCCTTCCAGGCGCGTTATCGGATCGATGATTATCTGTTTCATGATTGCACTCTCCGGAGCATCGAATCAGGGAGGCTGAAACGATAAAATGTCCCAACCGGATCGGCGATACCATCGATGATCTTCGCGGTCTCATCAGGATCGAGAGAGTCGATAACGCTGGCGACCGCGGATGCCATTTTTGCCCCCTGATCGCGTACGTTGGAGGGGAGGCCATAGCAGCCGCGGCACGGCACGCCTGCGCTGACGCACTTGGCACCGCATCCCGCTCTCGTTGCCGGACCCATGCAGAGTATCCCCTGCTCCATCAGGCACAGGTCGGGGTCGGTGACCTTTTCAAACGGGCGAACAAACTGTTTGATCTTTTTGACATTCTTCTGTCGTTTGCATTCATCGCAGCAACTCTTTTCGCTCGCCCCCAGGATCGTCCCTTTCGGCGGCAGCGGCTTGCCGTTGGCGATAATGTCGATCACAGCCGTCACCACGGCCGCTATCTGATCCGATTGCGGCGGACAGCCCGGTATGCTGTAGTCGACATCAACCACCTGTCGAAGCGTCCTGACGGTATTCCACAGATTCGGAATATGCAGTGTTCCCTCCGGAACCTCGACTTCGGGCTGCGGCATGACACTATTGGGATTGTCTGTCGAGGGAGACTGCCTGTACGCATATTCCATGATCGATCTCTTATCATAGAAATTGGCCAGCCCCGGAATGCACCCCTCGTGGGCACAGCTACCGAATGCGCACATCAGCAGCGACTTTTGTCGAAGCAACCGTGCGATCTCATAGTTCTCATCGCTGCGAATAGCCCCATTGAACAATGTCAGCGTGATGGACCGATCTTCCATCCTGCGAATATCGTCATACTTGAAATCGGTAGCGCATGGCCAGAAGACGATGTCGAAAAAGGCCGCGACATCCAGGATCTTGTCCTCGATATCAAGGATGGCGATGTCGCAGCCGCCGTACGATGCGGCCCAATATATGGCCAGCTTCGGTTTCGCCATGATCTACTCCTTCCCCGCCCCAGTGTACTCCTGCGCAGCCGCGGGTTCAAACGCCCACTCCTTGAGTTGCATTGGTCCGAGCGCCCGGATTTGCTGCGTGAATTCGGTGACAACCTCCTGAAAGCGCGCCCCTTCGGAGGCGGACACCCACTCGAGGCGGAGCCGGTTCGGATCGATCCCCATCCCTTGCAGGATCTTCTTCGTGATCGGAAGTCTTCGCATACACTTGTGGTTTCCCTCGACGTAATGACAGTCGCCGAAATGACAGCCACAAATGAGCACTCCGTCCGCCCCATTGCGGAACGAATCCAGCACGAACCCGGGATCCACGCGGCCCGAGCACATCACCCGGATTGTCAGAACATTGGGTGGATATTTCATGCGGGAAGTGCCGGCCAGGTCGGCCCCGGTGTAGCTGCACCAATTGCACAGAAACCCGACTATTCGTGGTTCGAAACTCATGCCAGCATCCCTTCGATCTGCGCATATATCTGTTCGTCTGTGAAATGGCGTGCCTTGATCGCGCCGCTCGGACAGGCGGCGGCAGGTGCCGCAGGCTTTGCACAACGCCGAGTTGATCACGCTGACGCGTTTACTTTCGTCGTAGGAGATAGCCGTGTACGGACAGAGGTCGTTGCACATCTTGCAGCCGCTGCAGAACTCCTCGCGGATCTCCGCATACGCTGCATCCATGAGCAACTCACCCAGACACATCAGTTTGGTGGCTTGCATGGCCGCCCCGGCCCCTTGCGCCACGGAGTCGGGAATGTCTTTCGCTCCCTGGCAGGCACCGGCGATAAAAACCCCGTCGGTGGTGGTCGAGACCGGTCCAAGCTTCGGATGTGCCTCGATAAACCAGCCGTCCGCGCCGGTCGAAATGTTGAACTTTCGTCCCGTTTCCTTGGCATCCTGTCGAGCCTGGAGCGCCGTGCAGAGGATCACCATATCCACCGGCACCTCGCGCCACTTGCCGATGAGCGTGTCCTCGCACTGGATCAGGAGATGCCCTTCATCACCTCTGCGGAAACCGGCCGGGACCACCTCGGCCCCTTTGCCGCGAATGACATTCACGCCTTCATCGAGGATGCGATGATAGAACTCCTCGTACCCTTTGCCGAAACTGCGCATGTCGATATAGAACTGGTACACTTCTGCGCTCGTCTTTTCTTTGACCAGATGCGAGAATTTCAGCGCATACATACAACAGACACGGCTGCAATATTTGTTGTGGTTCTGATCGCGACTGCCGATGCAGTGCAATATGCCGATCGAGCGCGGTTCCTCGCCGTTCTCCAAAAGCACCTTGCCGCCGGTCGGGCCAGCGGCGTTGTTCATCATCTCAAACTCTTCAGCCGTGATGACATTGGGATATTTGCCGTAGCCGTATTGCTTCATGGGGGTGGGATCAAAGCTGTCAAACCCAGTCGCCATGATAACGGCGCCTACCTCGATCTCCTCGTACGTGTCGGTGCAGTGGAAATCGATCGCCTCCTTGGGACACGCCTCTTCGCACACCATGCAGCCACCAGTCTTGAAATGGATGCAGTTCTCGCGCTGGATGCGCGGCACGTTGGGCACTGCCTGCCGAAATGAAAGTGTGATGGCGGAATTCGGCGCCAGCGACAGTTCGCGATGATTGAGCACCCGCTCCTCGATATCCTCCATGGTGATATGCCCGGTCGGGCAGAGCTTGGCACAGGCGCCGCAGAGGATGCAGTTCTCCGATTCGAGATGGAAAGGCGTGGAGACATCACGGTGCGACCCGCGATTGACAAACGACAGCGCATGGGCCCCCACTACTTCATCGCAGATACGAACGCAGAGTCCACACAGGATACAGGTGTAGTTGGTGCCGGTCTTCCAGCGCGGTTCGGTGATACCAAATCGCTCGGCCAGTTCCTGAAGGCGCGGATTCGGCGCGCAATTGGCCATGAGCATTTCGAGGTTGGTCCGCCGGGCCGTCACGACCCGGGGTGAGTCCGTAATGATCTGCAACCCGTCCCAGGCCGGATAGTTGCAGGCAGTGACGATCTTGTTCCACCCGCCCCCGTTTGCGCGCGCTTCGACGGCACAGATGCGGCAGGCCGCATACGGCGTCATGTACGGATAGTAACAGAGCGTCGGTATGTCGATACCCAACTGCCGGGCTGCCTCGAGTACGTACGAACCCTCTTCAACTTCGATCAACCGACCGTCGATGGTTATCTTCACGTTAGCCATGATCTACTGCTCCTACGCCACTGCCGCCGGTTCGGGTTTGGCCGGCGGACGCCAGAGTTCTCTGGCTCGTCGTTGGACAGCGTCGCCGGCGCCCCGTTTCACCCGCTTGATACTGTTGTGACGACACACCTGGTAGCAGGCGCCGCACTGGATGCATTTGTCCTGTATGATATAGTGCAGTTTCTTGGCCTCGCCGACTATCGCCTCTGTCGGACACGGCTTGCAGCAGGCGTGGCATCCCGTGCAGCTCTCGTCGATGGCGTGCGACACTAGAACCTATCTCAAAATCAGTTTTTGATTTGTCATCGTGAAGAGCGTGGCGATATTTCGTCATGGCGATCACGTTAAGCGATGCCCAATGGGAGAAGATTCGACGGCATTTCCCGGAAGAG